>JAIOQJ010000403.1 GCA_021413475.1 Planctomycetota bacterium
GAACCATCGGCCCACGCCGGCGAAAATCACCGTTGGCCGGCTGCCACGACAGATCGCCCGCGGTCTTCACGGCGGGCAGATTCATCCAGGTGTTGTCGGCAAGTGCCTCGATCTTCGCGAGCAGATCCTTGTCCGGCGGCGGTGGCTTGTCGAACGATTCGGTTTGAGCGACTGCCTGCCCCGACCAGACAAAGAGGCACACCAGGACCACGCTGTATCGGTTGGCGTTCACGACAAGACTCTCCACAGGAATTCTGCCGGCTGAAAAAGGTTGGATCTCACGCATGGAGTAAACGTCTACGACGCCGGCGGCACGCGAAGCAACGGGCATCAAGAGCCAAAAAGGCGACACCTTGCTGCCCGCGCGTGAAGTGCGGCACGCGCGACCTGTTGCGGTGCCTCGTTTTTACCCCGAAAGGGGTTGCATCCCGAAGCCCAGGATTGCCCGGCTTTGCGGGCTACCCTGGGGGCGTGCATCCATTCTTCTTTTACCGCAACGCGGTTCCATCAGGCGACGCGGAGAATCGACTCAGCCTGATATAACCGCTTCGCGGTATGTCGTTTATAGGATGGTGTTTCCCAGGTTAGCCCGCAAAGCCAGGCAACCCTGGGCTTCGGGATCTAACCTCTTCGAGGTAGGAAACAAAAGAATCGCTCTACGCTTAACATCTTCGTCGGAAATGCCGAACGGCGAAGAGAAAATCGTTCCCGTAAGAGGACGCTGTCGCGCAGTTAGAGGCTAGAAGGCAGTTTGGTGTGACTCATAGGCCCCGCTCGCAGGTATGCCGCCTGACCGTCCGGCGACACCCGCAGGAACGCATTTGCCGGGGAGACGCCCTCGCCCACCGCGACCACCGGCAACCCGACGGCAGCCACGACATACCGCATGATGGCCAACACGGACTCGAACTCCGCCTCGTTAACCACCTCACGGGGGTCGATGTCCAACAACTCCGCGTCGCCACCGTAGAAGTGGCAGATGGCGGTAACGGTTCCCGATACCACCGACACCCATACTGACGCCACGTTTTGCTCGGCGAATACCCAAGCGACCGATTCGGGAAGCGTGATCGGCTCACCGTCGCGGAACGCTCGCAGCGTGAACGGCCCGTCCCGTAAGGCCACCCAGAACGCCTCCCACTCAGCTAGCCCGGTGCCGGGGGCGTAAAGGTCTATTAGCGCCCCGAGGGTAGTGTCCGGGGCGAACTCATCGCGGCAGTTGGCCCAGGTCGCCTCCTCCATCAGTGCACCTCAGCCGCCGGACCTTACGGATTACCTCGCGCCAGTGCGCAACAAATCACCTCTCAGTTGATCTATTTCGGTCGCTCAGTTGACCAATTACCTCGTCAGCTGGGGACACTGCAACCACTGCATGCTGCGCGAAACCGAGTGGTCGATAAAGGGGAGAGCGCCCGCGCGGGTCTCCGGAAACCCTCCGACCCGCGGCTAAACAAGGTTTATTTCGGGACGCCGTTTAGCCGCGATTCGTTGGGTTTCCGGAGAATCGCGAGATGCCCCCTGACCCAATCGCGAAATCACTTCTTCGCCCGCGGCCCCTCATTTGGCCCAGTCGGTTCCACGACCTCAAAGTCTGAACCTTTCAGTTTGCGGAATTCGTCGAGGCCTTTGATGCGGCTGTCGGGCGCGACCGAGAGACGCCAGTCGCCGCCGTTGTCGGCGACGTACATGCCGTATTTCTTGAGCCCTTTCAGGATCGCTTGCATGTGCGGTGAGAAGCCGTTGATGTCGAAATCGGCTTTCAGGCGGAAGCGTTCGCCCATTCGTGGCAGATCCACGTCCTTCAAACGGCTGGCGTAGTGCGTGGCGGGGTAGACGTAGGCCCGCTGCGTCCTTCGCACGGTGAAACGCATGGCATGCTCGACCATGCCGCGTTCGACTTCATCGAAACGGATGATCGAGGGGAAGATCGGCAAGCCGGCGGCGTCGGACGACGTCCAGCCATCCGGCCGAAGCTTGTTCGATTTGAGATCGAACGTCGCTTCGCAGGCGCATTCCCAACCGGTGCCAACCTTGCGGCCCTGGTAGAACTCGTAGAGCATCATGTTCGTCGGGTCGACGACGATCACGTGACGGTCGGCGTTCTCTTTGCCTGTCTGCGATGCTTCGAGTGTTCGGTTATCGAGCGGCCAATTTTCCACCGGGGCATCGTCAGGAAGCGGATAGGGCCCCTTGTCCGATTCGTCGGCGTAATCCTTGATCTTCACGTCGATCTTTTTCTGCGTGGGCGGCACGATGATGAAGCCCATGTCCAAGTTGTAAGCAAGCTTCTTTTCCGCTCCGATGGTGGCGATGATCGCCTTCGAATTCTTGCGGACCGGGAGTTTCGAGATGTCCTCATTCCATGGGTTATCAACGGGGAAGATCTGCATCGCGGACAGGATCTTGTCTGCATCTGGTGTGTTGAACATCACCGTCTTCGTGATAGCGGGCAGCTTCGGCTTTTCGTCGGCGAACAACGGAACGCCGATTAGAAGGCAGAGCAAGGCAAGGAATCGAGCTTTCATGGAGAATGTCCTCATGAGCCTCAAGGGAAGTTGAATTTCATCAAGGCATCGTAAGCCGCGTATTTGTAAAGATCGCCTAGTGTTGGGTAATTGAAGCACATGTGAGTGAAGATCTCTGCCTTGCCGTCGAGCAGCATGGCCGTCAAGCCAATATGGACAAGTTCCGTTGCCTGCTCACCGATGGCATGAATGCCCAGCAGTTTGTGTGTTTCATTGTCGATGAGGAGTTTAAGAAAACCATAGTTATCTCCGATGATTTCGCCGCGGGCGTTCCGTGAGTACTCAGCCTTGCCGACGAGATATTCGACTCCCTTGGTCTTCAAAGTCTCCTCGGTTTCGCCCGCCATACTGGCTTCCGGAATCGTGTAGATTCCGTAGGGCAGAATACGCGACATTTCGAGTTCGAAGGTCGCCCCGAAGGCATGGCAGACGGCAATCCGAGCTTGCTCCATGCTCGTCGACGCGAGAGCCGGAAAGCCGATAACGTCACCCGCGGCGTAAATGTGCTCGATGTTCGTGCGGTAGTTTCGGTCGACCTGAATTTGACCGCGTTTGCCGGTGACGACCCCCGCCGCGACCAAATTCAGCTTTTCGGAATGGCTAACGCGGCCGGCGGCAACGAGAACCTGATCGAACGACAAAGTGCGGCCGGACGAGAGCGTCAGCACCACATCGCCCTGATCGGGGGAAGCGCAGCTGGCAACGCGTTCGTTCCAGACGAACGTGATACCAAGCCTTTCCATGGCCTCGACCAGGGCTTTGGAGACTTCACTGTCAAGAAATGGGAGCAAAACATCTTTGCCATCGATCAACGTTACCTTGCAGCCAAGGGTGGCGAACATGCATGCATACTCGCTGCCAATGACTCCCGCACCGACGACCGCCATCCGTTTTGGCAGCTTGTCAATGTCGAGTAGTTCATCGGAATCGTGGACAGCAGTATGCTCAAAGCAAAACTCGGCCGGTCGAAAGGGGGCGGAACCAACGGCGATCAAGATGCGCTCGCCCTTCAAGAGAACATCGCCATCGGCGCCGCCACTGACGAGAACCGTTTGGGAATCGACAAACGAGCCAGTGCCGTAAATGAGATCGACTTTGTTCCGATCGAGGTTCTGGAGAATCCGTTCACGCTCGTTGAGGCGAACATTCTTTTCGTGGTAAAGGAAATCCGTGACCGTTGCTTCACGACGTAGGGAGAGATCGACGCCGAAAAGTTTACGGGCCCGAAAGCCGGAAAGCGCCAACGCGGTTTCACGAAGTGTCTTACTTGGTAGTGTGCCCGTGTTGGTCGCCGCCCCACCGACGACGGGACATTTTTCAATCAAAGCGACTTTTTTTCCGAGCAGTCGAGCCGCCACGGCTCCGTTTTCTCCTGCCGGCCCCGCGCCAATGACCACCAAATCGTAGTTCCGCGTTTCTGGCATCTTGGCTCCCATGGAAGTTTCCGAAGCAATCTTTTGGAAGTGTAACGGATCGGGCAACGCGATACGAACAAACTTTTTCCACGTTTTTCTGAATCCGTTCTGCCGCGATAGACGAGGTTTTCATGGCGGGGCAAATCGGCATCCACGACCCAAATGAGAAAACTCATCGCCACGGTAACCACCCACGGAGAGCCTCTACGGCCCAATTGCAATCCATCAAATTCGTTGATTCTTCAAAACATACGAACGTTAAAAAGAGTATTGCGGCACTCACATCGTTGACAAGTGCCTGGAACATCGAGTAACCTCTTTCATCCAGATTCATACAGTATTGGTGGCGAGGACTCGCCCCGTCAGGCAACGAAGTGCCACAAAACTGATGGTGTTACCATCGCTATCCTTGCAAGGGGACGGAGTTGCTTGTCGGCGGCCCCTATTTCGCGCAACGCCGCGTAACGTACCTGTTGTGCGTGACTGCCGGTTTTTTGCTTCCCGCACTCGTTTGGTATGTAGCCGCCCGCTTCGGTTGGCTGCAATGGCCGAGCGGTTCTGGACCCGTCGGTTACGGCTGCGGTGTCGTTGCGGGCCTGATCGTCTTGTTTGAAATGGCGCTCTGGGTACGCAAAAAATTGCGCCGCAAGCACTGGCTCGGTTCGACTAGAACGTGGATGGCTCTGCATATCTGGCTCGGCTTGGTGAGTTTGCCGCTGGCCATCTGCCATAGCGGTTTCGCCTTTGGTGGACCGCTCAGCATGGCGGTGCTCTTGCTCTTTCTGGCCGTGATTGCCAGCGGAGTCTGGGGCCTGATCATGCAGCAGGTCATTCCTCGCAAGCTCATTGACGAGATCCCCGGTGAGACGATCGTAACGGAGACGGAGCACTTGATGAAAGGGTATCTGGCCGAAGCGGAAGCCCTGATTCTTAGCGTTCGCCGTCAGGAAGTGGCGATCGAGCATGGTGCCGTGACGAGTTCCGTCGTCGTCCGCTCAACCACCAAGGGGTATCGAGTGGAGCAACTCGACAATCTGTTTAAGCAACGCATCTCGCCCTATTTGTTGACGGGAAAGCGAGGCGGCGGACCGCTGGCACATCGGGCTCGTTCGGTGCAGATGTTCGCGGAACTCCGTCGCGAAGCAGAACCGGAATTCGCGGAAGTCGTCAGCAAGTTGGAAGCGATCTGCGAGAAGCGGCGGTCGCTCGACGATCAAGCCCGGCTCTACTTCTGGCTGCACAACTGGCTTTGTATCCATTTGCCGCTATCGTTTGCGTTGGTGATCTTGTTGGTTGCCCATGTCGTGGTTGCCCTGAAGTACTGGTGAGTACCGCGATGCCATCTAAACCGGCTCCAAATCGAGAACGCGTCGAGCGATTCGCCGGGAATCGCCATTACTTCAGCCGTCCGACCCATCTCGGCAGCTGGAAGAAATGGCTGAGCGTCCTTGCCGTGCTTGTCGCGGGCGGCTGGATCGCATTTAGCTTTGCCTTGCCCGAGGAAGAAAGGCAATTCAGCTACACGCATGGCCACGTCGCCAATCCGCACGCGGCCTGGGACAAGAATTGTAACGCCTGCCATGTTTCTTCGTCCATCAGCGATCTCTCGTTCGACAGTTTGCTAAAGGTCCACGAACGCTGGAACACCTTTCGTTGCGAGACATTGGCGAATCGACGATATCCCGGCTGCCTTCCGCGAACGCTATCGCCAGCCGAATCAGAAGGGGAACGATCCCGTCCAACTCAATTGTTCATCGTGCCATCAACTCGATCCGGGCCGCTTGTCGGGTGCCGAGCTCGGCAATCCGAACGAGGCGGACCTGAAGAAATGGGAAGCGACGAACAGTTTGCTCCGCGATTTGCCGCGCGATGCAGTCTTGCCGCCACGGAGCGAGGGGGCCTATTATCTCCCCGTGAATTACGAGAACCATTGCAGCGCCTGCCATCCGATCGCCACCGGACCGGTCACCCTAAAGGGCCTCGATTTGACGCTCAAGTCCGTATCGTTGCCGCACCGATTGCAGCCGGATTCATTGAAGGATCAACTCCGCCAGCGGTTGTTGAGCGAATTGGTCGAAGCTAAACTACCGGCCGCCAAGGATCCGAAGGAGAAAATACGTGATCGGTTGGATCCGCGGGTCGATCAAATCGAGAAACTCCAGGCCTTGAACGACACGGTTAAGGCATTTACCGAACAGGCGGAAAGGCAACTGACCCTTTCCAGTTTCACGGGCGATTACGGCGGAACGACTTGCGGCAAGTGCCATACGATGAAGCCGGATACAACTGTCCCTGCTTACGGACAGCCCGCTCCAGCCAGCCTACTTGTGGAACGCCCGACGACGCCGGCCGTTTGGTTCGAACATTCCCGCTTCAACCATTCCGCACATCGCGCCATGTCATGCGCATCATGCCATCCCGGTAAGTACGATCGAGTGACGGACGATCACGGCGTGATCCGTAAGGATGTGCTGGCCACGTCCGAGAAAGTCGATATCCCCGGGATCGACAATTGCAAGCAATGCCACGCCCCCGCGGAACGGGTACGCAAGGACGGCAAAGTTGTGTCCGTTGGCGGCGTCCGGCACAATTGCGTCGATTGCCATCGCTATCATCAGGGAGATCAGCCCTTGCACGGAATCGGTTCCCCGTTCCGTGACACGCCCGACCATCGCCGACTTGGGATCAGAGAAATGCTTCAAGGCATTCGCACGGAACCTTCTCGGAACGAGCCATGAAGATCGTCCAGCGATTACGGGAAATTCAAGACCACCACGGCTATCTGCCCGACGTGGAACTGGCCAAATTGGCTCGCGATACCGGTACGCCCCTGTATCGGCTCCAAGAGGTTGCCAGTTTCTTCTTCCACTTCCGGCAAGAATGGGACAAGCCGCCCGATATCGAGATCAAGGTCTGCCGCGACATGAGTTGTCATCTCGCGCAGGCGGCCGACTTGCTTCATGCCGACACGGGACTGAAGCGTTTCGAAGCGACGAAGAATCTGCGAGTGGAAGTGACGGGCACTTCGTGTCTGGGCCGTTGCGATCGGGCCCCGGCCGTGTGCATCAGCCGGCACGATCACAAGAATCACGCGAATTCGTTTCACGATCGGGTTTACGCGGGCCTCAAGCCGAAAGATCTCGACGAGACGGTGGAAGAGATCATCCGCGGCGAAAACCCGCCGCCCAGAGACACCCCGGACCTGCGGCTCGATATTTCGATCGCCTACTGGCAAATCAATCCGTACGAGACCGATCCAGCGTTGGCGTCGCAACCTTACGCGGTCACGAAGAAGTACCTCAGTGAATTTCCGAACCCGGTGACGATTCCCGACGACGTCAAGAAAGACCCGAAGAAGGTTCCGGAATTCATCAAGAACAGCCATCCTTGGTTGGCGAAGCTCGATGCCGCCGGCCTGCTGGGCATGGGCGGCGCGGGTGTGAAAGCGTTTGAGAAATGGCGTGATCTCTGGATCCAGGCACCCGGCCTGAAGTACATCGTTTGCAACGGCGACGAGAGCGAACCAAGCACGTTCAAGGATCGTGAATTGCTTCTGCGCACACCGCACTTGATCGTCGAAGGTGTGATTTTGGCCGGTCTCATTACCGGAGCAACCAAGGGCTACATCTATATCCGCCACGAATATCTGGAACAAATCGAAGCGGTAACCCAGGCGATCCTCGAGGCACGCGAAGAGGGGGTTTGTGGTACCAAGATACTCGGCGGTAGTCGGTCGTTCGACGTCGAGGTGTTCGTAAGCCCCGGCGGCTACATCTGCGGCGAGCAGTCGGCGCTGATCGAGGCGATGGAAGACAAGCGAGGGCAGCCTCGCAATAAGCCGCCCGAACTTCTCACGAACGGCTTGGACGACAAGCCGACCGTCGTCAACAACGTGGAGACACTGGCCTGGGTCCCCGCCATCATGCACCACGGCGGCGAATGGTATGCGAAATCGGGCAAGACCAACTGCAAGGGCCGACGCTTCTTCTCGATCTGCGGCGATCTG
>JAIOQJ010000404.1 GCA_021413475.1 Planctomycetota bacterium
CTCGACAAGAACCTCGACGCGACGTTCCTCGTCAAATCCGATTTCGTGATGATCAATGAGAAGCTCGCCAAGCACTACGGTATCCCGAATGTGACCGGCTCGCAGATTCGCCGAGTGGAACTGCCGAAGGACTGCCCGCGCGGCGGATTCTTGACGCAAGCGGCCGTGCTGAAAGTCACCGCCAACGGCACCACGACTTCGCCGGTGCCGCGCGGGGCGTTTGTGATTGCCCGCATGCTCGGCCAACCGCCCGAACCGCCGCCGCCGAACGTCGCCGCCGTTGAGCCCGATGTCCGCGGCGCGACGACCATCCGCGAGCAATTGGAAAAGCACCGCTCCAATTCGAGTTGCGCGGGGTGCCACGCCAAGATCGATCCGCCCGGCTTCGCGTTGGAGTCGTTCGACGTCATCGGCGGCTTCCGCACCCGGTACCGTTCAATTGGTGAAGGCGACAAGCCGGAGCGTGGCTCGATCGATCCGTTCATCGGCATCCAATTCAAGCTCGGCCCGAAGGTCGATCCGTCGAGCGTCTTTGCCGACGGCCGCAAGTTCAACGACATTCGCGAGATGCAGAACCTGCTCGCGGCCGACCCGGGCCGGTTGATGAAGAACCTGGCGGAACAGTTCGCCGTCTACAGCACCGGTCGGCCGATCTCGTTCGGCGACCGCGACCAACTCGCGGCCCTGCTCGCGAAAACACAGAAACACGGCGGCGGCATCCGCACGCTGATTCACGAACTGATTCAAAGCGAACTCTTCCAGACACGGTAAATCGCGCGGAACGAAGGTGAGTACGACATGACGAAGCTACTTTGCTTGAGTTTGATGCTGATCGCGACGGCCGTCCAAGCGCAGGATAAAGTCGCCGAGGGGCCGCAAAAGGTCAAATACCAGATCACCGGCATGTTCATGCCCGATCGCGAGGCGGACTTGAAAGAGGCGGTCGCGAAGATCCCCGAAGTCAAGCTGGTGAGCATCGACTACAAGAACGCCGAGGCCACGTTTGAATTCGACGTGAAGAAGGCGTTTCCCGGCGCGAAGCCCAACCAGATCATGGAGCGTTTCGAGAACCTGCTGCGGCCGGCCTCGAACTACACCTTCGGTGTGAAACCGGTTCGCACGATTCCCGCGGAGAAATTGAAGACGATCGAGATCGCAGTCGTCGGCCTCGATTGCCGGGCCTGCTCTTTGGGGCTTTACGAGGTGGTCATCAAGATCGAAGGCGTCGAACAAGCAACCGCCAGCTTCAAAGACGGCCGCGTGACGGCCTTGATCGATCCGGAAAAGACCAAACGCGAGACGATCGAGGATTTGCTTCGCAAACGCGGCGTGCAATTGAAGATGCCGTGAGTTGATCGCGTTAACCCGACGCGCTAGCGAGGAATGCTGATTCCTTTTTCACCCTGACGTCAAATGGCCTTTTTGTTGGTTCTGCAAAACGGCGTGATCGTTCTCGACGCGGGGTCTCCGCGCCTGGCCGACGGCACCCGCGTCGAAATTGCTCCACGCACCGGCATGGAGCCGCTGATCCGCAAAACCCCCGGCGTCTGCGGCGGCCGCGCGTGCGTTGGCCGGCGGCGCATCACTGTCTGGAGCCTCGTCGAATCTCGCAACTTGGGTATCCCGGACGAAACACTGCTGACCGACTTCGATCCGCCGCTCACTCGCGCCGAACTCGACGCCGTTTGGCGGTACTCCGCGGCCAACCCGGAGGAGATTGCCCACGACATCCGCGAGAACAACGAGGTCGAGTGAACCGTGCCGACCTTCTACGCCGACGAGGACTTTCCCGGCCCGGTCGTGGCCGCTCTCAGGGCGCTCGGTTTCAATGTCCTGACCGTGCAACAAGACAGACTCGCGAGTGCCGACGATCCGATCGTCCTCGCCCGCGCCGTCGAACTGGGTCGAGCCGTCCTGACGAAAAACCGCAACGACTTCCACCGACTCCACGCCGCCGTACCCGAGCACGCCGGCATCATCACCATCACAGACGATCCTGACCGAGCCGCCCTCGCTGACCGAATTAACGCTGCCGTTTCCGCGTACACCGACCTCGCCGGCGTCCTCATCCGCATCGTCAAGCCAAACCCCTCCACAGGGAGCTCAAATGAGCGATCAAGTTAGCTTTACCCTGCGCGGCCGCGGCCTCGATTGCCGGGCCTGCTCGCTGGGGCTTTACGAGGTGGTGATCAAAATCGAAGGCGTCGAACAGGCGACCGCCAGTATCAAAGACGGCCGCGTGACGGCGTTGTTCGATCCGGAAAAGACCAAACGCGAGACGATCGAGGATTTGCTTCGCAAACGGGGTGTGCAGTTGAAGATGCCGTGAGTCGATTGCGTTAGCACGACGCTAGCGAGGGATGCTGATTCCTTTTTTACCCTGACGTCGAACGGCCCTTTTATTGGTTCGTGATACTTTTGATTTTCCCATGGCGATGTTTCACTTTGCTAATCAGGACAGATAATCCTTCTTTAATGAGCGCGCGAGGTTCGATAGCCAAACTGCTCGCCCGTCCGTGCGACTTCCACAAAATTGCAAAGCTTCATCAAACCGACGATCGAAGCTGGCCGTGTTATGTTTGAGAACGTCGTCCAGTAGAAGCAACTCAAACCGCAGAATCGGGTCTTGTTCAGGCCAAGTGTTCCGTTCTCCACGAAATCCTTCTACAATGGCGTCCGTCGTTGCGAATTTGTCTAGGAGCGGAAAGCTGTAAAGTGTACAGATTCGCTCAATGTTCCGGGCGACTGCCGGGATGTCTGATTCCGTGACAACAGTGACTTCCTTCCAATCAAAATCTTTCGGGACCAAGTTGAAGAAGTAAGTCGAGATGGTGGGGATTAGCTTCTTCTCCTTCTCTGTTACATAGTGCAGATACCGATTGTGAATCTCTGCAAAAGCCGGGAGCCTATATGCTGCATAGTGGTCGACGTGGAAACCAGTTCCATTTGACCATTTGCTGAGGGTAAGTGTAATCCATTTCTCCAAGTTCTCCTCGCCCATAACGAAATGTCCCATGGAACGCTTGTGGTATCCGTGACGCCCCATGAAGACGGACAACTCTTGAGAAACCAATTTCAATATTTCTCTCTCGTTCATCATTCACCTTGGAACTATTTGCGTCATGGCACGTGTGCGACAAAGGTTCGAATGGCGATTGTTGGCTGGCCTGCCAACGCGGCGGCCGCAGCACGCCGCCGGTAGAAAACTGTCGGGGGAAAATCGAAGGTGTCGCGATCTAAAACGCCCTGAATCCGTTGCAAAGCGAGTGAAATGGATTGCAAAAAGTCCTGAATGCGTTGCAATACGAGTGCAATCCATTGCAAAATGACCGGAATGCGTTGCAAAAACGCGGCATTCGTTGCAGCAGGGTGTGCGTAATTCTTGCAATGAATGAAAGTCGGCACTCAACTTGTAGGATCGATCCGAAGCCGCGTCAAATCGCTTCTTGAGCCCATGCATAACGCCCCAAGCGAGGAAAAATTTCCTCGCTGGAGCCGTCGGGCTAACGAACCTTCACTTCCCCACCACCTGCAAACTAATCGCCGACGGATACTTCGGAGAGCGGTATACTTCTTGCTTGGCGGATTGGAAGTCGGTGTCCTTCGCTTCGAAGATGTTCGGCACGTACTTCTGCGGGTGACGATCAATGAGCGGAAACCAACTGCTCTGTACTTGCACCATGATCTTGTGCCCCTTGCGGAAGCAGTGATGGCTCCAGTGCAGGTCGATGTTGTATTCGTTAACCTCGCCCGGCACGACCGGTTCGGGTTTCTCGAAGCTCTTGCGAAAGCGGGCCCGCATCGGTTCGCCGCTGATGAGGAGTTGGAAGCCGCCCATGCCGGGGGCCTTCTCCACTTTCTCGGGATAGACGTCAATCACGCGGACGATCCAATCGCAGTCGGTGCCGCTGGTGGCCGCGAAGAGATGGGCCCTCAATGAGCCGGCCAGGGTTACGTCCTCTTCAAGAACATCGGTCTCGTAGGTGAGCACGTCAGGTCGATGCTGCGTGAAGCGCTGATCTTCCACCATCCACACCTGCCATTCGGGCCCGGGGTAAGTCGGCGTGATCGGCCGCGGACGATAGGGCACCGGCTTGGCGGGATCGGAGACATATTCGTCCGAAGCGGTCTTCGCTTCTTCAGGCTCCTTGAAGGCGAGTTTGCCGTTCGGCTGAAAGTAGAGCTTGCGGGTAACGGTCTCTTTCGGCGGCCAGCGTTCGTGTTTCACCCACTTGTTGCTGCCAGTCTGGAACATCAAGGCTTCCGGCTGCTTCTCACCCTTATCTTTGAGATGGTACGCGAAGAACGCCGCCTGCACCTTGGCGCGGAAGTGCTTGCCGGTGTCGCTGTCGAAGGTGATCTTGCCGAGCTTGTCGCCGGGGCCCGCCTGCCAGCCGCCGTGGTTCCAGGGGCCGACGACCAGGAAGTTCTGATCGTTCTTGTCGTGCGGTTCGAGAAGCTCGTAGGTCTTGAGCGGGCCGTAGAAGTCTTCCTGATCGAACCACCCTGCGACGTGCAGCGTCGGCACGGTGACTTTCTTCAGATAGGGGGCTGACGCCTGTTTCTTCCAGAAATCGTCGTAATTCGGATGCGCGACGAAATCGTTCCAGGTCGGCATCTTCCCCTTGAAGTACTTCGGATTGACGTTCGAGAGCGCCCCGAGTTTCAGGTACCATTCGTATGTGTCGTATTTATCGAACGCGAAGCTGGCGTTGGTTTTGTCGGTCTCCATCATGGCGACGTACTCAAAGCCGTAGCTGAGCCGAAACGCACCGTTGTGATGGAAGTCGTCACCCAGAAACATGTCGGCCGGCGACGCCTGCGGCGACGCGGCCTTCAACGCGGGATGAGGGTCGAGCAGAGCCATGACGGTTAACCATCCCGGATAGCTGATGCCCAGCATACCGACGCGGCCGTTGTTGGACGGGACGTTCTTGAGCAGCCATTCGATGGTGTCGTAGGTGTCGGTCCCTTCGTCGATGGCCTTGGCGTTCTTTGGATCGCGCGGCGGCCGCGACATCACGAACTGTCCTTCGGACTTGTGCCGGCCGCGAATGTCTTGAAACACGAAGATGTAGCCGTCTTCCGCCATTTCCTTCAGGTACTCTTTGATCGATCGCGGCCCACGGGTTTCGATGCCGTACGGGGTCCGCAGCATCACAAATGGAAGCGGAGTCTTGGTGTCCTTCGGTGCGTAAATGATCGTGTTCAGCTTCACGCCGTCACGCATCGCGATCTGTTCGACCGTGCGATTGAACAGCTTGGCTTGTTCTTCCAGATCTTTCGGCGTGATTGTCTGTGCCGAGGCCGTGAGCATGCCGCCAAACAGCCAGGCCATCGCCAGGGCGAACAGCGTGAAAGGGAAACCGCGCTTCATTGCCGATCCTCTGTAGAGGTTCTATTACTGATGGGGCTACACTCGGCAGATATCATTGTCCACAAGTATACGGGCTTCGAGACACTTACCGAAATGGAAATCGTGCCGAATGCCAATGTACGCGTAACCGGCTTTGCCGCCGTCATTGCTGGCGGCATGCCCGAATCACGTATCTTCAACGTAACACGGTTGGGCGAATGAACAAATACGATTCGGTTTTCGACAACTGCATGTCGCCACGGTATCGGAAACTCGTCAGATGGCGGCAACTCGTCGTTCGATTGTTTCGCGAAATGGAGAAATTCTCGAAGAAATCGCCCGCGTGGATCGCCGCGATCGTCCAACCAGTCGGCATAAATCGACTTTGGTATCGGATCAGAGAGATCTGCGGTCACCGTGGCCAGCAATGACAATTCTTCGTCCGACTCGGCCGCCGCGTGGACTTCGGTCACACCGTATCGGTAGATCATGTCACGCAGCATTTCGAGGGAATGACATAGAGGAACGTCTTTCGAACGTTCCTCTATGTAAAGTACTCAGGTCACGGCTGTCAGCTTCATCGGATATACCGATTAATCAAATTCTCAATCATCTCCTGTCTCCCCGACACATTCTTGTCCGCTTCGCCCTTTGCCAGCATGTACTTTTCCAGGGTCTCGAAGTTCGCTTTGCCGGATTCGATCTCGGCACCGACGCCGGTGTCCCACGAGGCGTAACGCGTTTTGACGATATCTTTGAGTAGGCCGTCTTTGCGAATGGCGGCGGCAATCTTCAGGCCCTGGGCGAATGCGTCCATGCCGCCGATATGGGCGTGGAAGAGGTCGATTGGTTCAAAGCTCTCGCGGCGAACTTTGGCGTCGAAGTTCAGGCCGCCGGTGCCCAGACCGCCTTGGCCGAGGACGACGAGCATCACCTGGGCTGTCAGGTAGAGATCGGTGGGGAATTGGTCGGTGTCCCAGCCGAGGAGGAGATCGCCGCGGT
>JAIOQJ010000405.1 GCA_021413475.1 Planctomycetota bacterium
TTCCAGTCGATGCCCACCCGTACGTCGTAAGCGCACGGCACCACCACACAACAGCATCGGGGATTGACCGCCAGCTTGCCGTTGCGCACCAGAAGTTTGCCGGCACGAGACATGAGCGACATCTTTCCCTCCTCGATTTACCCTTTACGGTTCGGGGCAATCGGTCCCTTCAATGACGAATTCGGCCGCCGGACAGAAGCCAACGACACGACCGTCGCGGATGATCATCTCTTCCGATGTCGCCACGAGGTTTGTGCCATCGAGCCGTAGGCTCGTGATAAACAATTTGCGGGCCTCGATCGGCGCGGCGTTGCAGGCCGCACACGTCGCGAATGGTCCTCGGTAATTCAGCGATGAGTGCGTAACGACACCATCCACGGCTACAGATGCCTGATAGCATCGTCCGTCGATCTTCACATACTTGCCGACTGCCGCATGCAACGGTTCGTTTGTTAGAATCTCATCGCTCCCGTCGCCGCCGCCCGTTCCGCAATCGTCTGTCGGGCAAGCGGGCGTGAGCCGATAGAGCACCGTACCGAGGCAGGCCGCGCATTCGGGGAAGGACGCCGCCACTTCGAACACAAGCCGTGAGTTCCCAGCAGGCGCACGATTCACAATCGGCGTAGGCTTCGATGACTTCGACGCTAACAAGATCTTCGCATTCCGAACTGGGTTGAACCTGATAACATACGCCGTCGCTCAATCGCACGATCTGGCCGACATAATCCGAGAGGGCAAGTGAGCCGCCGGGTCCGGTCGCATCGCGAACATGGATCACCGTCGGCGGAGCGCCGGCACATGCCGTGAGTTGAAAGCATCCGCACGCTTCGCAATCTTCATGCGCAGCCTGAATTGCCACGATTTCGGCATCGCCGCAGCTGTCATCGTAAGTGAGCACCTGATAGCACGCACCGTCGATCTCGACCACCGTGCCCAGCACTTCGGCAGGTTCGATGCCCTGCAAGCGAGCCAGATCGTTGCCGATGGCACGGGTATCGCCGGGATCATGGCAATTGACGAGGTGATAGCAGGAATGGCAGGCTTCGCAGATGGAGTAGCTGGCCACCACGCTCACCGGAACGGGGTCGATGCATTCTTCTGCCAATCCGACCGTGTAGCAGTTTCCGTCGGCGAGGCGGACGATCATGTCTTCGTACGCCGCCAGGTCCGTTTGGCTTTGAATGATTGTGCCGCTGGCGCACGGAGTGAGTTCCCAGCAACCATTGCAGCGCTTACAATCGGCGTAGTGGGCTTCCACCGACACGCAGGATGGAATTCCACAGTCGAACTCCCCTGGTTGGGGCCGCCGAACGTAATAACAGATGCCATTCACCTTCACCACGCGGCCGAGCCAAGCGCCGAGATCATTGCCCACGAGAATTGCCTCACCGTCGCCAGAAGCACATGGATCGAGGACGTAGACCATACCGCTCGCCGGCGGGCCGAGCAAACGCACGACCGCCCACGTGAGGCTCGATGTAGATTCTTCACGCCAGAGGATCTGAGCGGAGCCGTGCGGATCGACCCGCAACGCCAAAGTCGAGTCGGGAATCATTTCGGCAAGCGAAGTGGGTGGTTGGTCGGGACTGTTCTGCAAACGGACGGGCGCGATGCCAGCGACCACAGCCCGGCCGATTGCGCCGTCCTCCAGGGGCTCCATCAGGACGACAAATCGGCCTCGGTGAACATCCCGCGGCGTCACGCCCGCGAATGCGACCCGGCTCTGAAATTCGTCCAGATCTTCCGAGGGATAGATCATTGGGCCGGCAATGCCGAGTACATCAAAACGTCCGCGGTCCGAGCCCGAATCGTTGCGGATCTTGATAATGCCGCTCTGGCGGGAGTCGACGCGCGGGTCGCGGCCCGAATCGACGAGCCTGTCGCGTTGGGCGCGGGCGGCGTCGAGGAAGGCGTTGTAGGCCGGAGCCGGGATTTCCAGCTTCTGGCCGGGGAACACGGGTTGAAATGGATCGCCCGCCATGTCAAACTCCGATCCCTAGTTGGGCAAAATTCCCCGACTCGTAGACGCGCTCGATGTAGACCGATTCCGGTTGCTTCACGAGAACCTTCTGGTCCACGACATCGGCATAACGGACCCAGAGATATTCCCAACCTTTCTTGGCGATTCCAATGAGATCACCCACTTTGAGACCGACCGCGTTCTTGCTGGCGGCGAACTGGTAGGCGATTTCCCACTTCTCCAGATTCCGCCTAGATCCTGACGCCCCCAAGAACAACACTTCACCCGTGGCAAAGCCTTTGAAAGGGGCGTTGTTGGTTCGGCCGGTAAGGTTGAAAAGCGTCAGCTTGTAGGCATGCGTAATGAGCGCGGCCGGGATCGAGTACGTCTCCGAAAAGCGGAACACCGGGACCGTGATGTCGACCCCTTCGACGCCA
>JAIOQJ010000297.1 GCA_021413475.1 Planctomycetota bacterium
AAGCCCCGCGATCCGGCCCGCGTCGTGCGTTGCCTTGCGGCGGGTTTCGTCGAAGTAGGCGGGAACCGTGATGACCGCTTTTTCGATGCGGCCGAGCCGGAGCTCCGCGTCCTGAACAAGTTTGCGGAGGATGATGGCGGAAAGAGTTTCGGGTCGAAAATTGCCGCCGGAGACGGCTCGGCCGTAATCTTCCAGGCCCATCCGCCTTTTAATCAACGTGGCCACTTTATCGGGGGATTCCTGGGCGTAATCAAGGGCGGCCTGCCCGACAACGGCCGATTTGTCGTCGATTAGTAGCACGGCCGAGGGGGTGAGCATCTCGCCGTCGCGATTGGGAAGCGTGACAGGTTGGGCCCGATCGTCCAGCGTGGCGATCGCGGAATAGGTGGTGCCCAGATCGATGCCGACAACGTTGGCCATGACTTCAAATGCAAAATGCGGAGTTCGGAACGCGGTGATAGAAGTATTCTACACCGCACTCCGAATTCCGCATTCCGAAATTCGTGCTGAAACTACCGCTTCTTGTTGGTCGGCCGGACCATGACGACCGCCCCGTTAAAACCGGGAACGGCACCTTCAACGAGGAGCAGATTGTTGACCGTATCGATTTTGACGACGCGGAGGTTGCGAATGGTGACGCGCTCGGCACCATAGCGACCGGCGAGCCGCTTGCCCTTCTTGGGTCGGCCGCTACCGCGGTTGCTGGCGAGCGACGATGTCGAGCCCGGTTCGCGATGGACTTTCTTGGCACCGTGCGCACCCGGCATACCGCCGAAGCCGTGCCGTTTGATGACGCCTGCCGTGCCGCGGCCCTTGGTGGTGCCGATGACATCGACGGACTTGACGTCCTTGAACACTTCATCGACGGTCAGCTTGTGGCCGACATCGAGCGTGGCCGCGGCTTCAAGCCGAAACTCACGGACGTGGCGTTGCGGTTCAACGTCGGCCTTCTTGGGGCTATCGACGCCTGCACGGGCCTTGCGCCGCTTCGATTCCATGCTGTTCGAAACATGGCCGCGCTCCGCGCGACTGGCCTTGTTGCGGGGCTTGTCCTTGAAGCCGAGCTGGAGGGCGTCGTACCCGTCTCGTTTCTGAGTACGGACTTGCAGGATGGGACAAGGACCCAATTGCAACACGGTGACGGGGGCGGCATTTCCGTCCGTCTCGTACACCTGGGTCATCCCGACTTTTGTTCCGATTAAACCAAGCGGCATGGCAAAAACCTCGACTCGAAACGGACGGCAGTACCGCCCGGAGTTTCAATAGGGAAAAGATACTATAAGGGGGGAGTCCGCAACGTCCAGAGCAAGCTCCGCGAAAACACCGTTTAGCCGCTCTTCGGAGGCTTCCGGAGAAGAGCGCGGAGCTCGACCTCAAATCAGGCACTCAAAATTCCGATTTGCCTTCCCGCGATTCGATCCTAATCTCCCGAATGAGGGCAGCATCCACTTCACATGACGTGGAACAAAATGGAACGTTTTGGAACGTCTGGTGAAAAAATTCCGAATTCGCTCGCTCGTCTAACTGTCAAATCTAGCCCGGAATGTCCCAAAATGTCAAAAATGTCCACACCAATAAAAAATCCGGCGGACCACACGCCGACGATCGGCCAAACGAAAATTCGCCCACGCTCAGGCCGATCATGATAAACTAATCCCATGCAAACAACCGGCCAGGAATTATCCGAAGAACAAAAGTCGCTGGCGGCAGCGCTCGGCCGAATCCCGAGCGGGCTTTTCATTCTGACATTTCGGCACGGCCGCGACGAAACCGCGATGCTGGCGAGCTGGGTGCAACAATGTTCCTTCGAGCCGCCGCAAATTGTTATCGCCATGAACGCAAAGCGGTTTGTTCTTGATTGGCTCGTCGACGGCGCCCCGATCACCGTCAACATTCTTGGTGAAGGGCAGAAAGAGATAATGAGCCACTTTGGCAAAGGTTTTGAACCGGGCCAGGCCGCATTTGATGGGATTGATGTCGAACGCCACGGCAAAAGTGCCGTGTTTCTGCCGGCTGCTCATGCCGTTCTTGATTGCCGGGTCTCCAGCAGGGCACCGGCGGGAGATCATATCCTGATTGTCGCCCAGGTCGTGGCCGGTAGGGTGCAGAATGAAGGTCGTCCCGGTGTTCATGTACGCCGAAGCGGCTTGCACTATTGAGAGATGCTTCATGTCCAGCGAACCGATTATCAGTCCCGATACGCAGCGAGACGAACGGATTCCGCCCCGGCAAGTGCTGACGCGGAAATGGCCCGTTCTTCATTATGGTTCGGTGCCGGCGTTCAATCCGGCTGCCTGGGATTTCACGGTTTTTCCAGAGCCGTTGGTTCATCCCGTCAAGCGCTGGACCTGGCGGGAATTCACGGCCTTGCCGCGCGTGAAAGTGTTTGCCGACATGCATTGCGTGACACGCTGGAGCAAACTCGATAACCTTTGGGAAGGTGTCGCCACGCGGGAGATTCTCAACCACGTGAAGATCTCGGAAAAGGCCCGTTTTGTGATGGTCCACTGCGAATTCGGATTCACCACGAATATGCCGATCGAGGATTTTCTCGGCGAGGATTGCCTGTTCGCGCTGAAGCACGGCGAACAGGATTTGGAGCCCGATCACGGCTATCCGTTGCGGCTCGTCATCCCCAAACTGTACGCGTGGAAGAGCGCGAAATGGGTTCGCGGCATCGAGTTTCTGGAACGGGACGAAGCAGGGTTCTGGGAAAGCTGGGAGCACGGCGGCTACCACATGTATGGCGACCCGTGGTTGGAACAACGCTTTCGCGATCACGAATGACACTCACCTGAGGGAACATGCGCAATATCCTGCCTCTCGCCATTCTGGGCTTCGTGCTTCTCCTGATTCTTGGAATCATCGGCGGCAGTGCGTTCATGCTCGGCCGCGGCTTGCTTGAAGCATTCAATGAAGCCCAAAAGGAACCGCCTCCCGCCACCAAGAAGAAGGGGGAAGAGCCGCCAGTCCCCGTCAATCCGAAAGAGTATCGTAACTTGCTGGAAGCCCGAAAAGACTTTTTCACCGAGCAACAGCCAAGCACGTTTATCCCGATCCGTACCGAACCGGTCGCCGTGCCTTCAGCGGAGGTTCGGAAATATCCCACGCCGCTTGGGCCGATGAGTGCATATGTTTCCAAAGATCGCAAGGACGGCATACGCCGCGCTGCGGTGGTCTGGGCCCATTCGGGATATGGTGGCATCGAACCGGCTACCTGGAAACAGGCACAGGTTTTACAAGATGCCGGCGTGTTAATGTGCCCCTCTTACCGCGGTGAGAATCAGAATCCAGGCCGTTTTGAGATGCTCTATGGGGAGGTGGACGACCTGCTCGCCGCCGTCGATTACGTCAGCAAACGGGACGATGTCGATCCCAATCACGTTTACGTGGTCGGCCACGGGGCGGGCGGCACTTTGGCTCTGTTGGCGGCGACGACGGGCACCACCAAAATTCGAGCCGTTTTTGCCATCAGCGGCATGCCTGATTTCGACGCCTATCTCCGTTCGACCAATGGCCTTGCTGATCGGAACCCCACGCCGCCCTTCAATCCGACGCGGCCCGGTGAGTCACGTCTGCGCACGGCACAGACATTTGTCGCCGGCATTCAGCAACCGACTTTCTTCTTCGAAGCGTTCGTTCGCGAACAGAGCCGCCTGCAAGGCGAGGAGATGCAACGCCAGGCGATGCAGCGATCGATTATCTTCCGCTCGTTCTCCGTGCCCCGTGCGAATGCCGACAGCCTCGTTGATCCAATACTGGGGCTTATTGCAAACAAGATCAA
>JAIOQJ010000298.1 GCA_021413475.1 Planctomycetota bacterium
CAACATCGGAGCGTTTTTCGGAATGTTCGCGTTTAGCTGGCTCACCAGCTTCACGGGTCGAAAACCCGCGTTCGCCGTGGCATTCATGGCCGCGGCTGCCAGCACCATATTGGTTTTCTGGAAGATGGAGACGTTGAATGATCTGCTCTGGATGATCCCGCTCATGGGGTTCTGCCAGCTCGCCATCTTTGGCGGCTACGCGATCTATTTCCCGGAACTTTTCCCGACTCGTTTGCGCAGCACCGGCACCTCCTTTTGTTACAATTTCGGACGGTTGATCGCCGCCTTCGCTCCGCCGCTGATGATGTACCTGACCAACAACGTGTTCCAAAAAACGAATGATCCGAGTGAAGCCTTGCGTTCGGGCGGCATGGCCATGTGCGCGGTGTTCGCATTGGGATTAATCGCTTTGCCGTTCTTGCCCGAAACCAAAGGCCGACCTCTTTCGGAGAATGACGACGTCGCATGAACCCACCAGAATGGCTCACCAAACGTGAAGGCTCCCTCCATACGGGACTCAATCCGCAAACCTGGCTGGTGACTTTCAACGGCCACCAGCTCTACCGCCTCTTCGCCACCACGGCGAAGGGGCAGTTTACCTGTGCGGTCACGCAGACGAACAACGGCAAACGTCTGGACGCCGGCAAGAACTATCCCTCGATTGAGGGGGCGTTGACGGGTGGGCTGGAAGAGTTGCGTGAGCGGTTAGGGTGGTGAGATTACCGTTCGTCAGGTTCGACTCCAAGTTTACGCAGTTGTTCGGCCAAGCGATCTGCTCGTTCTTGCGCCTTGTCGGCCCGCTGTTGCGCCTGCAAGCGAGCAAGTCGTTCTTCTTCTTTCAGTCGTGCTTCCGCGTCGCGTTCTTCCAGCAGATCTCGATAGGGCAAAAAATGTCGGCCGTCCGGACGAAAAATGACCAGATCGTCGCCGCTCATGTCGAAGCGGATGCCAAGTAACGGCGAGACCCATCCGTCCATTTCGGGAATTTCAGTGAGGATTCCGTTCAAGCGTGAGTAGCCTTCAAGCTGGAACCGATCGGGGTCAAAAACATAGTATTCCTGGACACCAAATCGCTCGTAGAACTGAAATTTGCGGACCATCTCGCCACTACGTTTTCCAGGTGAAAGCACTTCGAACACGACTTGCGGTGGAACGCCTCCCTCTTCCCACTGCCGATAAGAACCGCGACGGCCCTGGGGACGCCCGAGGGCGACAAGGACATCGGGCGCGAGACGGGTGGTGTTGTCTCCTTCAACGGGATACCAGAGAAGATTCGTTGCGACAAAAACGTTGGGCTCATTCTTGAACCAGCCGTCAAGCCCGCCGAAGATGGTGAAAATCCATTTGAGCTGGAGAGTATTGTCGGACAAGAGTTCCCCATCGCTTTCTGGGTAAACAACTTTCTTCCGGCTCGGTGAACTCGGGATGAGTGGTGTCATGATTCTATTTCACCCGATCGTGAACCTGATTTCAAGGTTTGTAGACCTCCCGGGGCGAATCACACTTGCATCGCCTCCCCAGGTTTCATGACGATCGGCACCGCCGTCGTCTCCTTGCGAACCCGCTCGGCCCAGGCGTTGGCGTCCTGAGCGATGAGCGGGAAGGTGTCGAAGTGGATTGGCACCACGCGTTTGGGCGTTAGAAACTTCACGGCGCGGATCGCGTCGTCCGGGCCCATTGTGAAATTGTCACCGATGGGGAGGATTGCTAGGTCGATCTCTTCCTCGCCGATTAGTTTCATGTCGCCGAACAAGCCTGTGTCGGCGGCGTCGTAGACTTTCTTGCCGTCGTTAAACGTGATGAGGAATCCGCACGGATTGCCGCCGTTGCTGCCGTCGGGCAAGGCCGAGCCGTGGAATGCCAGCGTGAACTTGACCTTGCCGAACGGAAACACGTGACTGCCGCCATGCTGCATGCCGTGAACGTTGCGGACGCCCATTTTTTCCTGGAACCAGGTCGCGATTTCGTAATTGGCGATCACGGTGGCACCCGTACGCTCGGCAATCTCGACGGCATCGCCGACGTGGTCGCCATGGCCGTGCGATACCAGAATGAAATCAGCGGGGACCTGATTTGCCTTCATTGCCGCCTTGGGATTACCCGTCAGGAATGGGTCGATGAGGATGTTTTTGCCGCCGCTCTCGAAGAGCAGGCACGAATGGCCGAGCCAGCGCATTTGGGTGGACATGGTTTCAGGTTCCTGTTTTAGCATCCCCGATTTGAGGATGCATTCCTATAATACCTTTTTGCTCGAAAAAGGCCGTATTTCTAGACTCGATTCGCCAGGCGCGAGAAGTTTCCATGCCCCTGACAGCGACTTACACCGAAGAATTGGTCCGCGGTATCGCATCCGACGAGGCAACTTTCGAGAAAGCTCGAAAGATTGCCGCAGCGAAGCGGTTCCAGAACTTGGGCGTTTCCACCGATGGCAGCTGGCTATTCGGTGAATGCCCCGGCAGCGCGACCGAACCGTATATCCTCTCCGCGGATTTTCACGACCCGGCGGCCCCGGTTCTCCGCAGTTCCTCCCCGAGCCGGAAGCATCCCGATTCGTTCAGCATAGCCTTACTGCTGGCGTATTTGCAGGACCCATCCGCCTTCGGAGAGCGTGAACCGACCGAGGACTTGCTCATTAAACGCGAGAAGAAACTCGCGCAAGATGAGAAAAAGAAATCGGGCTCCGCGGTACCGCGCAAAATTACCAAGACGGCCCAGGACAAAAAGTCCTCCGCTCAGCGCGAAGGACTGGAGCTCCTGGAACGTTTCCTCGTCGATCTCATCGCTGGCGGGAAGTGGCTCGACGCGGGAAATCTCGAAAAAGTCGAAAAGTTGTCGAAGCAGCTCGGCGACGCGTCGCTGCCCGCTTCAGTGTACGGCCTGCGAAAACTCTTGCTCATCGCCAAGCAGAAAGAGACGACCGAGGAAGATAAAACGTTTCTCGCCGCAGAGGTCATCGGCCTGCTTTGGAACACGATCCAACGTGCCAAAGCCTATAGTGCCAACAAGTTGCTCCCCGGCGAGACCCAGGCCGAGGCTGACATTTTTATCGAAGACGTGATCGGCCGGGCCCTCCAAC
This sequence comes from Planctomycetota bacterium, assembly GCA_021413475.1. Taxonomy (GTDB): domain Bacteria; phylum Planctomycetota; class Planctomycetia; order Gemmatales; family Gemmataceae; genus JAIOQJ01. Next base: position 3,077 of record JAIOQJ010000298.1, read on the forward strand.
TCGCCGACCTTCGCGAGAAGGGCTATTTCCAGTCCAACTTGCAATTGTTCGAGCTCGCCTTCGAGCGGACCGACGACGAATCCCGGCAGCAGCGGGTCGAGATCAGCAATCTGCTCGATATGTCGAGCGGGGCGATCCACCAGGCGGCCACGCATCGCCCGTTCAAGGGCTTGAGCCAGGTCCCGGAACAGATTAGTTACGAGCAGCCCTTCACGGTCCCTGAATTGGCTGTCTGTCCCGGTTTTGTGAACCGACGCCTTCGCTGGGAGAAGGGTTCGGAGCACATCCACGAACATCCGCCGGCGGATTTCCTTGCCAAGGCGCATGCCTTGGCTCAAACCTCATTCCAGGCCGCGCTCATCGCGTTCCGCGAGCAACTGAAGCATGCGTTGGCTCCGCGCGAGGCGGTGTTCTTCCTCCGCATCGAGCGGATCGGCAAGATCGGCGAGCGCGTGGTGATTCAGGATGGCACGAATGCTCGGATCGAAATGAAGGATCGCCGTAAGGATTACTCGAACGTCGCGAATCTCGTCCGCGCCGCGGGCATGATGGGCAAGGACAACCCGGCCTTGCTCGTCCGCTTGTCGGTACAGACTTCGTCGAACTTGGTATTTGGCCAGCCCCTGGCGGCCCTGACCGCGAAGCACCATGTCCGCCTCGGTTTGTGATCCGGATTCATGACGGGAAAACGAAATAACCTGACCCGATTCAGCGCGAGGCAGCGCCTGGGAGATGTCGATGTCGCGTGAAGCTATTGAGCCGTTAGCAATCGATCTGGTGAGTGTCGCCCATACTGGTGCGGATCACGGGAGTTTGTCTCGGCTGAGCCGTCATGCCGCGGCGTTGAACGCCTTGAGCGGCCGCGACGATGCGTATCAGCCGCTGGCCGAGGCCGCCCAGCGGACAATGAGTGCGGACGTCGAAGAGGTGCCGTTGCCGTTGCTCGACTTATTGCAGCGGACGATGCAGGAGCGGACTTCGCTCACGCAATTCGCATCCACAGCCGGTGATTTGAAGGATATTCCCGAGGGCGGTTACTGGGCGACGCCGATGCCGGCCGAGCTTTTGTACACGCTCGTTCCCGAGACACGTCCCTTCGCCAAGCGAGCCAAGGCACCCGAACAGATCGACAATATCGAAAAGGCCGCCCGCCGCGGCCAGATCGCCGATTTACGCCTCGTCCAGGTCTTCTTGAAAATGCTCACGGAAAAGACTGGCAACACGGTGGGCGACACCGTCGCGCGCGTGGCGATTCCCGCTTACGGGCCGGTGATTCTGCCCGATCTCTGGCCGAGCTTGGCTCCTGAGAACCGCACCTTCATCGCTGCCTACAAGATCGACGTCGAAGCCACCCTGGCTCGCTTGCTCGACAAGACGGGCAAGAAGTCCGACAAAGGCGGCAACGTCATGAAGGCGGTCGAGAAGCTGATGACGACCGTCAACGAGGACGGCAGTTCTATCGGCCCGGAATCGTTGCCGATCATCAAATTGGCTCTGAAGCACGCCCCGGATCAGAGTTTCCGCCGCAAGCTCGCCGACATCCTGGCCTTCATGGGCTCGAAAGCCTCCGAGGCCTTGCCCGATTTGATCGACGCCTTCGAACACACCGGCCTGACCCGCGACTACTACCTGATCCGTCCGATCGTGGTCCTGGGCAAGGAATCGCAAGATGTGGCCGATACGGTCATCCGCGCCATGGGCGACCGCGACCATGTCGTCCGCCTGATGGCCAGCTTCAATCTCGGCCAGATGGGTTCCGTGGCCCGGAGCGGCCTGCCAGTTCTTGAGAGCCTCGCCGATTCCGACCCCGATCCCAAAGTCCGCGAAACGGCCGTCAAAATGCTCAACAAGCTTCGCATCCGCTTCGGTCTGGTCCCGGCGGAAGCGGTCGCTGATTGACGAGATTTCGTTCCATCCGAGCCCGAAGCTCCAGCAAGGGTTTCTTTTTTCTTCGTAGGACGGCCTTGGAAGGCCGTCCTACGAAGAATGGCAGCGGAGTCGCCCTCGCTAGCGCTTCGGGCTCGGAAGCAATAGCGTTTCATCTCAGCCCGCGTGAACAGTCTCCGGTGGCTTTTTTCGATGCAATTTTTCGTCACCTGCGCTCGTGGGCTCGAACCGATCCTGGCTGATGAGCTATACGCCGTCGGCGCGCGCGAGGTCGAGCCCGGTCGCGGCGGTGTCGCCTTCTCGGGCGATCAAGCGGTTCTCTACAAAGCCAATCTCTGGTGCCGCACGGCCGTTCGCGTCTTGCAACCCGTCCTCGAAGGCGATGTCTTTTCACCCAATGAGCTTTACCAGGCCGTGCAAACGATCGATTGGTCAAAATACATGACCCCCCAGCACACGCTGGCGGTCGATTGCAACGTTCGCGACTCGAAGATCACGCACTCACTCTATGCCGCGCTCAAGACCAAGGACGCGATCTGCGATCAGTTCATGGACAAGATCGGCCGACGGCCGTCGGTCGATACGGTTCAACCGATGGTCGGCCTGAATCTGCACATCTCCCGCGATCACTTTATCCTCAG
>JAIOQJ010000299.1 GCA_021413475.1 Planctomycetota bacterium
CCAGGTGCTTACGCAACCTGGCTCGCCAATCTCACTCTTCCGACCGCGACCAGAAACGGAATTCACCGCGCAAGATGGGGATGATTGGCGAGTAATCATCGGTCCACAGACCGACTGAATCTTTCCGGCGGAGCGGCTGCCAGCGGTCGTAGTAGATGCTATTTCCTCTCTTCGCTTCGGCTTCCCACGCTTTCGCATCTTCCTCGATCGCGCCCAATGCCTCTTCGGTCTTGGCGATCGCGATCCAGGAAGCAGCGAATTTGAAAGTGCTCCAGTAAGGCCCGTGAGTGTCGCGAGTAGAGGGATCGGATGACCCGTGCATTACCCGACAACGAAGGCCCATTTCGCGGCAGAGTCGTTCGACCACCGGTTCGAGATCGAGGTAACGATTCGAGATATGCACGGCGAGCAAGCCGTCCGGTTCCATCTTGTTGAAGTAGAGTTCGAACGACTCCTTGGTGAGGAGATGCGCGGGAATGGAATCCGAGCTGAACGCATCGACGAGGATGAAACCGAACTTGCGATCGAGACGTTCGAGCGAGACACGGGCGTCACCCATCACGAAGTCGATATTCACCCCTTGCTTCTTGGCGGAGTCGAGAAACGTGAAGTGCTTGGTTGGCTCGACAAGATTGCGGACGTGGGTATCGATTTCGAAGAACGTCAATTGCTGTCCGGGCAGGCCGTAGGCGGAGAGCGTACCAGTTCCCAAGCCGATGCAGGCAACATTCGTATTCGGATTTTCCTTCTGGCGGTTCCGGAAATTGAAGACGTCGAACATCGACCCGATCGGTCCTTCGCGATGATAATAGGAGAGTGGGTCGCGGCCGGGATACTGCATCGCGAGGCCCGCGCCGGCTTCGACAAAGAGAGAGGCGCTCAGGGCGTTGTTCGACGCCATCATCCACATGGCGCGGGTGATATCCTGGCGCACTTTGTCGTTTTCTTGCATGCCGTGGGTCGTCGTGCCGTGGACGAGCGTGGTGTGTGAACGGCGGATGAAATGCGAAGTCTCGACGACTTGCACGCCGTTTTCGCCTTGTCGCCTGCGCGTGACGGTTCGATAAATCGGCTTGTCGGTGGCACGTAGCTTATAGGTGGTATCGATATCGTCATCCATCTTGATCGTGATGATCTCGTAGTTTTCCGTGTCGTTTTCAATCTGTTTGGGGAAAAGGGCCGCGGGGAGAAACTTCCAGCGGACATCGGTATCGATTTTGAGACGGCCGAAGAAGCTGCGATCGTGGATCGCGTCGCCGCCGGCCTTGTACTCCGTGTAGAAGGTGGCCAACCATAGGGCGGCCACCGCGGCTCCGAAGCGGTATGGCCGCTCGACGAAGAAGTAACAGATCATCGCTGGCACGCCGAAAATTAGGATCTGCTGGACCGTCTCCTCGCGGATCTTTGCCTTCAAAGCCATGTCCACCAGGATGTCCGTGGCGAGCATATTACCCAGCAACAACATGAAGGCGAAGGCCACCGCCAACGAGCCATAAGCCGTCGCCAGTTTAGCCAGAAAATCTTCCCGTTTTCCGAAGCGATTCCAATACCAGGCATAAATGGCCACGGGCACGGCGACCGCCAGCCAACGCCAAACATCTGGGGTTGTCAGGGAGGCAAAATTCGCAAAGAACTTTGGTTCCTGGATGGTTGAAAGGTATGCCATCAACGGTCCCACCATCCCGTACACGGCGAGGCTGGAACCGAGAAAGATGCCCAGCGCGACTTTACCGTGTACATCCTTCTCGAGCAGAAAGACGCTAATGCCCGCTGATATCAAGAACAATGCCAGGCAGGCCACGATGTATTTTCCGTTGGCGTACACGAACGCGCCAAGCTCATCGGCATTCGGTTGAATCATCCGGCAGAGGAAGAAAATGCCGAGAGGCAGCAGGATATCGAGGTAGCTCGTCCAGTTGGTTGTGCGGCGGCCTTTTTCCTCGAACATGGCGGGCAACATGAAACACGCGAGGACCAGCGTGATCGGGTACTCACTAGTGAAGGTGAAGAAAATCGGGGCGACGAAAGCGTTGAACAGACCGCCGAGCATGCCGCCGACCGACATGATCAGGTAGAAGTTCGTGAGATGCTTCGGCGACGGCCGATCGCGGGCCAGTTCGCCGTGGCAGACCATGGTCACCACGAAGAAAGTGGCCATGTGCAACAAAATTTGCAAGCCGAACGTCGCCTTCACGTGCGAAGTCATCAAGAACGCGATCAGGAGTACCATCACGGGCATCAGCAGCGTCATGTACAAGTGGATATAAGACGGAAGTTTCGAGAAGACGATGATAAACGTGATCAGATAGAGCGATAACGGAATAATCCACAAGAGAGGGAGCGATCCCATATCGAGCGAAACAAAAGTGGTAACTCCGAGCATCAAACTCGAAGGCACGAAGGCCAAGGCGAGCCAGCGAAGTTTGCGTAAAGTCGTCGGCTCTGGTTCAATCATTTCTTGCTTCGGCGCTGGAATTGGCTTCCCTTTTACCGTCGTCGGTTTCGCGGATGGCACGGAACTCCGGTTGACCACGCGCGCACAAGTGAAAACCAGGACGACGAGAATGCCGTAACCGATAGCCCACATCCAAACTTGATGGATGAGGCGCAAGTTCGGCTCGACGACGGCTGGGTACGCCACCAATGCCAACAGGCTGCCGAAGTTGCTGGCCGCATAGAGGAAATACGGATCCTTGGAAGACGGATGCCCCGTCTCCGCGAACCACTTTTGCAACAGCGGAGCACTCGTCGAGACGACGAAAAACGGCAGGCCAATCGCCACGGTCAAAAGGAGAATGACGCCGAAGAAGGGATAGTCGTCCCCCTGCGGCGATAAGCTCTTGACGATGGGAATCGGCGAGTTATTGGTTGAGAGCGCCGCCGCGACGATCAGCGAGCCGAGAGCGGTGAGAAGAACGGCCGCGTGAAGGGTCGTCTGTTTCTTGACGCTTAAAGTTGCCGTAGAGCGGTGCGCGTAGTAGTAACCGGCGAGCAGCAGGGCCTGGTAGAAGACCATGCAAGTGTTCCACACCGCCGGGGTGCCGCCAAGCAAGGGAAGGACCATCTTCCCGATCATCGGTTGAACGAGAAACAAAAGAGTGGCACTGACAAACATCGTCAGAGCGAAAAGCTGCGGCACGGCATCGGCCCCCGTTAGCGGGTCATGAAGGTGGGAATTCTGGATATGATAGGGGATTCGCTACACGATTTGTAGGACATCCCCGACGAAGCCGCGACACGAAATCTCGGTCGTGAAACGTGAATAACCGCGAACCGAACTCTGATCCGATGACTTCGTGCAGCGACATTATGGGCTTATGTGTGAATCGAATCGTACTGCACAAGCGTGTAAGGCCCGAAGATCAGGACAGGCATCCAGGCAGACAGGGCGGGTGAAAGGTAGTCCCCGTCGCCGAGAAATTTACAAAAAAGGACAACAGAAAAATAGATGCCGCACATCAGCAAGCAAAGCCCGGCACTGATGAACACATGTCGGGTCTGATCGCGCAAGATGATCGACAAACCGAGAACGACGAGTAACATGCCGGTGAAAAATCGGCTGATACGAGTGTGAAACATGACCGCGACAGGTCCCTGTCGAGGCGCTTCGGGCTTATTCAGGAGGGTGTAAAGCTTTCGAGTTGAAGTGAAAACGTACCATTTGGGATGCCGTGTCATCGTTTCAAAATCGGCGTCCCGCGTGCGGAGAAAGTATTTGCCGGGAAATAAGGGAATGAGCATCTCCGGCCGAGCGTCGTTCTCAATCTCGGCCTGAGTCGTTCCGGTCATTAACCAACCGCCGCTAAGAGGATCCGAACTCGGCGGAATGTACTTGGCCGACGCAGCGCTTAGATGGATCATGTTGGTCGACGCCGACTCGGGGAGCGTGGAATAGAACGGCTTGATCACCAGTTCCTTGCGATTGGCAAGAGACCCTTCCATATGGACCCCGCTCGAATCAAAGGCACCATGGACGGCGACATCCTTGTCGCCTCCCGGGTCATCGCGATCGGTCATCAACATCGGGGCGATGCGAGGGATCACCAGTTCCTGAATGCCGATACCAATACCCAAAGCAACGGCCGCGCCGAACAGGATCGGCCGCAACACCCGATGAGTCGAGACACCGGTCGAAAGGACCGGGAGCAACTCGTTGTTTCGCTGCATCCAGGAGATCGTAAACATGGCGCCGAGCAATGCGATCGCTTCGCAGAGCCGGTCGTAATACTGGATGACTCGATAGCCGTAATAGTGAGCGATATTGTTCAGAATGTCGGTAAATCCGTCCGCCTTGACGCCGAAGTCGTCGAGATTCGTGAACATGTCGACGATGATGTACAAGCTCAGCGTACTCGTGAGACAGATGCAGTAGGCGCGGATGAACGAGAAAAAGAGCATCCGGTCGAGGATTGTCATGGTGTTGCCTCTCTCTTTCCGGAACGAGTCTCGGCACCTTGTTCGATTGCTTCCAAAGCCGCGCGGAATCGGCGCGGCCGATATTGCTCGAGGAACACGTACACGTAATCGTTGGCGGAAGTCGCCGCGACGTCGCCGAATCCGTTGGCCCGGAGCTCCCGCATGGCCTCGGCCACTGGCCAGTTGTCGTATTCCATCCGGTAAACGGCGGTCAACAACCCGGTGCGATGCAGACCCGCCTTGCAATGCAGCAATACGGGATGCGATTTCGGATCATCCAGGATCTTCAGAAAGTTATCGACGACTTTTGGCGGCCGTAGATGGGCTTCACTCCGCGCGGGAAGATCAAAGCTGAGCATGACGTACTTGGCCCCGCCTTGCCGGCAGATTTCGCTTTCGAGCGTTTTGGGTTTCGATTGATAATACGATTCAGGCAGAATCGGATCGGGATCTTCGTCCTGAAGATTGATGACGGTGCGGATGCCGTATCGCTCAATCGCTTCCCGGAAGCCCGCGGCGGTAAGTTGCCCGCAGCGGTAGAACTTCCCTTCCTCCACTTCGCGCAGCCGCTTGCCATGAGCATACGTTGCTCGAAAGTGAATGAGTGGTACGCCCACGATCATCGCGGCAATACCGATACCGAGGGCCCAACGCAACCAAGCGGGCATGGGTTCCTTCCCACGAAAAACAAGTATCCCATCCAATTCCGGGAATAATGGCAAAAATGCCGGTTTTGAGCAAGATGAAGTGAGGGAGTGTTGGCTGGCAACGACTTACGACTGATTTTCAGCGGCCCAGTGCGATCTTTTTGAAGTCTTTGACGCAGCCAGTGATGGCAATCTCGGTCGGTAGGCGTTCGATGCTCGATGCACCGAAGAAGCCGGCGATGCCTTTGGTGTGCTGGATCACGTACGCCGCGTCGGATGGTTCGGAGATCGGCCCGCCGTGACAGAGAACCAAAATCTCTGGATTGATTTTCTTGGCCGCGTCGTGCATCGCCTGTACGCGGATTATAGCTTCATCGAGAGTCAGTGCGCTCTTCGCACCGATGCTCCCTTTGGTCGTCAAGCCCATGTGCGGGATGAGAACATCTGCCCCTGCACCCGCCATCGACTCGGCTTCCTTTTCATTGAAGACGTACGGGCACGTCAGCAAGCCGATTTCGCGGGCCTGGCGGATCATTTCGACTTCCTTGTCGTAACCCATGTCGGTCTCTTCGAGTCCCTGCCGCATGGTGCCGTCAATCAGGCCGACAGTGGGAAAGTTCTGCACGCCGCTGAAGCCGAGAGCCTGAATTTCCCGGAGGAACAATTTCATGATGCGGAACGGATCGGTGCCGCACACGCCCGCGAGCACGGGTGTGTTCTTGACGACGGGGAGCACCTCGCGGGCCATATCGACGACGATCTGATTGGCATCGCCATACGGCATCATGCCGCTCAGGCTGCCGCGCCCGGCCATGCGGAAACGGCCCGAGTTATAAATGATAATCAGATCGATCCCGCCGGCCTCGGCGCACTTGGCGCTGATGCCGGTCCCCGCCCCGCCGCCGATGATCGGCTTGCCGGCCGCGACCTGGGCTCGGAGACGTTGCAAACATTGCTCGCGTGTGAAGAAGCTCATGCGGATCTCTGATTTCACTGTTTGGGTTCGGTCTTCGCGATTTCCTGATCGAGGATCACGGACGGCCTGGAATCCACTCTGTTGCGGCGAACCGCAAACGAAATACACTCAAAAATCGCCAGCAATCCCACTCCAAATCCAGCCATGCTCAGGGGCGTTTTCCAACGCATCGCGTTGTTCTCCGGGATAGGGGCGGCACCTCCCATCTGCATCATCATCAGAAATATCTCGGCGAAGATATAGCCCATCACCGCCAGAGCGATCCCGACCGGAATCCCGCGCCGCAAGATTCGGAATACGAGTTCACGCATCGTCGCGTCTCCCACTGAATGCAAAGTAGTCCGGTTGCTCCGCAACCGGTGAACCGGTTGCGGAGCAACCGGACTACATCAAACCCTCTCCTGCCATCGTTCGCCCCAAGCGGTAGCATAGCAATCGACCATTGTCTGGGCACGGGAGAACGTGGATGGCCGTCTTGTTGATTGGCACGCTCGATACCAAGGGGACGGAAATCGCCTTCGTCCGCGACCGGTTGCGGCGTTCGGGAATCGCGAGCATCGTCATGGATGCCGGGGTTATCGGCACACCGGCGTTCGCGGCCGACATATCGCGCGAAGCCGTATTCACCGCTGCCGGGACGTCGCTGGCCGAGCAACAAAAACTCGCCGATCGCGGCACGGCCATCAAGCACGCGGCCATCGGTGCGGCCAAGCTCGCCGCCAAACTGGAACGAGAGAACAAGATCACCGGCGTCCTTGGTCTCGGCGGTTCGGCGGGGACGACCATCGGCAGTGCCGCAATGCGCGCTTTGCCGTACGGCATCCCCAAGTTGCTCGTCAGCACGCTGACGAGCGGGCAGGTCGCTCACTTCGTCGGCGAACGCGACATCATGATGTTACACTCGGTCGTCGATCTGTGCGGGCTGAATCGCTTCAGCCGGCGGATTTTGACCAATGCCGCCAACGCCATGATCGGCATGGTTGCCACGTTCGGCGGCAAGCCCGTGGAAGCAACCGACAAACCCCTCATCGCCGCCACGATGTTCGGCGTCACCACTCCCTGCGTCGATCGCGCCCGGCAACTGATGGAAACTGGCGGCTTCGAGGTCCTCGTCTTCCACGCCACAGGGACCGGCGGCCGCACCATGGAAGCGATGATCCGCGACGATCTCATTACCGGCGTCCTTGATCTCACCACCACGGAACTGGCCGATGAACTGGTCGGTGGCATCCTGTCGGCGGGGAAAGATCGTCTCACCGCTGCCGCGATGCGAAAAGTGCCGCAGGTGATTTCGGTGGGTGCCCTCGACATGGTCAATTTCGGCCCCCGCGAAACGGTGCCGGAGAAGTTCAAGAATCGACTTTTCTACCAGCACAATCAAAACGTGACGCTGATGCGCACCACCCCGGAAGAGAACGACGTCCTCGGCCAAGAAATCGCCCAAAAAGCCTGTGCCGCCCGCGGTCCGACGGTCATCTTACTTCCGCTGAAAGGTGTCTCCGCCATCGACAAGGAAGGCGGCCCATTCTGGTGGCCGGAAGCGGATCAGGCCCTGTTCCAAAGTATTCGCAACTGGATCGGGCCATGGGTGAAAGTGATCGAACTTGACATGCACATCAATGATCCGGCGTTCGCGGAGATGGCGGCAAATGCGCTTTTGAAATTAATCCTGGTTTAGCCGCTGATCGGAGGGTTTCCGGAGACCCGCGCGGGCGCTCGCGCAGATCTCCGGAAACCCTCCGACCCGCGGCTAAACGGCCTTTAGCCAGCGCAGGATCGGCTCTTTCGCGGCCTTCACTTCATCGGGCCGACTGATGGGCAGCGTGTGCGGGGCTTTCTGCAGGAAGCTTGCGTCCTCTTCGATGATCTTGAGAAACGCGGCGGCGAAGGCGTCGAGGGTTTCTTTTCCTTCGGTTTCCGTCGGTTCCATCATTAAGGCTTCGGGGACGACCAGCGGGAAATAGACCGTTGGGGCGTGATAGCCGTGGTCGAGCAGCCGTTTGCCGATGTCCATGGCAGAGATCTTTTTCGTTCGCCTCAGCAGCTTGGCGCTAGCGACAAACTCGTGCATGCAGCGGTCGCCATGCGGGACGTCGATCGCGTCCTTCAGCAGGGCGAGCAAGTAATTCGCGTTGAGGACGGCATGCTCGCTAACCGCCTTCAAGCCATCCGGCCCCAGCGTGCGGATGTAGGCGTAGCCACGCAGGAGGATGCCGACGTTGCCAAAGAAGCTGCGAACCCGGCCGATGGTTTTGGGTCGATTGAACTCAAGGAAATACTTGGACTGATCGGCACTGCGAGCCACCACCGGAGCTGGCAAATAGGGAGCAAGAAAATCGCGGACGGCGATGGGCCCGGAGCCGGGGCCGCCGCCGCCGTGCGGGCCGGTGAACGTTTTGTGGACGTTGTAATGCTGCATGTCGGCCCCGAAGTCTCCGGGCCGGGTGATGCCGAGGATGGCGTTCATGTTCGCGCCATCGAGATAAACCAGCGCCCCCTTGGCGTGCAGCATTTCGGTAATCGTCTTGATCCGCGATTCAAATAGGCCAAGTGTGTTCGGGTTGGTGATCATGAAGACCGCGACTTTGTCGTCGAGCTTGGCGGCGAGATCTTCGAGATCGACGAGTCCCTGGGCGTTGCTCTTCACGGTGACCGCTTCGAAACCCGCCAGGGCCGCACTCGCGGGATTGGTGCCGTGGGCACTGTCAGGGACCAGCACTTTCTTCCGATGCGATTGTTTCAGATCGCGGAAATAGGCAGCCGCGACGAAGAGAGCGGTCAACTCTCCGTGGGCCCCCGCGGCCGGTTGCAGCGATACCGCCGGCAGGCCGGAGATCTCCGCGAGGTACTCCTGCATCTCATAGAGAAGCCGCAACATCCCCTGGCACGAATCGTCATCCTGAAGCGGATGCAACCCGGCAAGTCCGGAGAAAGCCGCGAGCCGTTCGTGCCGTTTGGGGTTGTACTTCATCGTGCAAGAGCCGAGCGGATAGAAGTTCGTGTCGATCGAGAAATTCCGCTGCGACAGATTGTTGAAATGGCGAATCAGTTCGATCTCGGCGACCTCGGGCAACGCCGGCGGAGCTTCGGCCAATGATTCTTTGGGGAGGAGCTCCGTCTTCGTCGGCACATCGCAAGCGGGCAACCGATGGCAGCGCCGACCGGGCTTCGAGATTTCAAACAGAAGATCAGTCGATTGCGTGTTGTGCATGGGTTCCTTCCGGTGAAAAATTCGTCTTCGTAACGGCGGCTTCGAGCCGCCTGTTCCAAATCACTCCAATATGATCCGTGCCACCCCGTATACCAAGAACCCCGGCGTCGCAAACCGTACTCGGCCATCCTTCATTTCATGCGGCACCACCACGGCCTCGGTCCCTTCGGGGGTCAAGAACAGCACCTTCGCCACCTTCGCCCCCTTGGGCAGCACGAAGTCCGCGGCCACGCTCTCGGCAGCAATCGGTTTCTCGTCCTTGATGCCGCCGCCGGGGCTCCTTTTTTCCTTGGGTTCGATTCGGTTGTAGTTCACGAAGTGGAGCGTGATCTCTTTGCCGTTTGCCGGCCGGCTGGCGGAGACGCGGACCGTTGTCGCGCCTTTGAACTGGCTTAGATCCTTGGGAAGATCGGCCGGTTTCGTCACATCAATGATAGTGCGATACGCCTCGCGCTGAACGCTGGTCACGCGATCGTCGGGAAGAATGTCGAACAGGACGTGTTCATTGAGCAACTTCGTGCCGAGTTGCTTGAAGGCCTCGACCGCTTCGACGTTTCCTTCGTGGACTTTCGTGCGCGGGAAGAGGAGCAGTACTTCGGAAAGCGGCCGATTGGCGCGGTAGAGAGCGTCGTTAGTTTCCATGAAGCGGTAGTAGCGCGTGATCTCCTGGCGGGCCATGTCGTCCTTGAAACGCGTGTAGAAACCCATCGGGGCACCACCGTTGGCGGCCAGTTCGGCGATGGCGGAACGGATGCGCGTCGATTCGTATTTGCCGAGCGTGTACGGCTTGTTCTCGAGCGCTCCGCGAATGTAGCGGGCTTGCAGGGTGCCTTCGCCCAGGAAGCCTTCCGCAAGATCGGTGTAACAGGCGGCACCGCCGGTGCTGTACCAGAGATAATCCTCGTCGCGGCCCCACATGTTGCCGGGGAGCATGCAACGCTCGTCGCCGTTGATCTGGTTGAAGAAACCAAGATGGTTCCACTGGCCGATGATGAGACCCGGCTTGAGCGAACGAGCGTACTGGACGAAAACTTCATCGAAGGCCTGCTTGCAGCAGATTTGCGACCAACGCAGGATTTCCCGACGAAGCGGCGTCGATTCCTTCGGGTTGTGCCAGCCGACCAACTCGGTGAACTTGTGTTCCTTAAGATTGGGGATCTCCAGGCGTTCCTTCATTTGTTCGGGCGTGTAGTGTTCCGTCAAATAGGCGCGGAACGACTTCTCGCAGTGCTCGCACAGGCAATTGTGGCGGTAGAAGTAGTTGGCGATGTAGCCATCGACACCGCGTTCAATCCCCCGCTTGGCCCACGCCTTCAGAACCGTCCGCCAGTGGGGGTTGTTCAAACAGGCCGTGTACTCGCGATTCTGGCCGATACTGTACTGTTTCGAAGTCATCGGCGAGCCGTCGGCATTGCGCGACAGAAGCAATAGCGGGTCGGCCACCGGCTTGGGTCCGAGTTCCTTTTCGTCCCAGAGCTTGTCGTAGAACTCGAAAAAGCCGCGCGGTTGCGGATCGCGCCAAACGGGGTTGCCCGGCGTGCTGCGAACCTTCGAGTAGAACGCGAAGAAGCTCATCGGCTTTTCCTTGCTAGCGGGTTCGCCGACGAGGAACGTGACGTTGAAATGGCCGACCACCTTGGCGTTGCGGGCGTGGAGCTCGCTATTGCGTTTCTCGAACCAGCTACCACACTCGTTCAACCCTCGCACGGGGAAATGTGCGGGATAGCCGGCATATTGCGGCGTGTGGGCCAGGCTATAGAAGTGCCCGCCGTAAAAACCGATCTGGCATACTTCAGGCCGGGCTTCCTCAACAAATTTCAGATAATCGGGGTCGGCATACTCCGCCCAGTGCGCGATCAATCGCGTGAATTCCGCGCGCGGCCGCAGATGGCGATCGATGAAGGCATATGCTTGCAAACGCGTGGCCGGCGGAAAATCGTGCGCCGCGTCGGGATAGGCAGCCTCCAGGTTCTCGGCCGCTTCTAGCAACCGATACACGGGAAGCGCGGACGCAACGCAGGAGCGGACGCCGATGACGTCGAAGTTGCTATCGGAAATAGGGGCATTGATGAAGACCGCCCGCGGTGCGAGGGCAGCAAGAATTTCGGTGAAGTCGAACGGCATCTTGGCCGGGTCGCGGGCATAGTCGCTGGCGATCCGCGGCATGTAGCCTTTGTGGCTCCAGCCGGTCAGGTTCCCCTTCATATAGTGGGGGAACGAATTGAAGCCGCAACTGGGAACGACCACTTTTAGGCGCGGATCGAAGGCGGCAACGAAAAGCGAATTGTGCCCGCCGAGTGAATGGCCGATCACGCCAATCCGAGTGCCATCGACTTCCGGCAGCGATTGCAGGAGATCGACCGCCCGCATGTGGTTCCAGATCCCCTTCATGGTCGCGCTGGCGTAACCCTTGGCATAAGCATCAACCTGGTAATCGCCGAAGTTGGGATAGTCGGGGGCCAGGGTCACGTAGCCGCGCTCGGCAAGTTCAAGCGCGTAATGCAAATTCGGCAATCCGCCGACGCCGGCCGGTTCGCCTTTGCCGATCTTCGTCGTTTGATGCAGGCAGAGCATCGCGGGCA
>JAIOQJ010000300.1 GCA_021413475.1 Planctomycetota bacterium
GGCGGCATCGACTTTCATGGTTTCCCTTTCTCCGGCGTGGCCGCCGGCGTCGGAATCGCTTGCGGTTTGATGCCGACATAGGCTTCGAGGCTGCCGATACGGCCTTGCAGAAGGGCCAAACCGCGCGGCACGTCCCCTTCCAGAAAGTTCGTCAATCGCCGTGCGGCACCGTCGTATTCCTCGTTGATCAATTTCGGCAAGCGCGTGTACCAGCGGCGGACAATCTCGATCTGTTCCTTGATGTATTCCAATCTCGCCTCGGCCCGCCACAAGGCTTCCTCTTGCACACTACAATCGGGGATGCGGCCGGAGTAATCGGGAAATTGCCGTTGCGCCAGTTCATTCCGGCAGCGCAGGACATCTTCTTCGCCATCGCGGGCTTCGGATTGCCAGTGGCGGGCCTGATCGTCGAGCCACGAGTCCGCCCGCTGGATTTCGAGCGCGGCCGACGCCAAGGATTCCAAGGCCTCCGTCCGGAAGACGCACAAAGCCGCGTGCCAGTCGCGCAGCGCGGCAATCGACTCGACGCTCGCCGATGGGTTCATGCGTTCCTCAATGCTGCGACAGATATTCTTCAATCCGTTCCGCCTTCCGCAGCAGGAACGGGATATGCTGGTCGGCGGTATCCAGGAACTTTTCGAGCACCGTCACGGTCTGCTCGAATTCCTGGATGAAACGCTCGTGTTCCTGATCGCGCCAGGTGTCGCCGAGCGCGAGCAATTGCCCGTGCAACCCGGCCAGGTTCGTTTGCACTTCGTTGTTGAATCGCTTGAGGCTATGGGCGAACCGACGAAGCTCCGCAGGATCGACAATTGCCTGTGCCATGACCGCCTCGGAAATGATGTGCAGGATCTGTTGCCAGCAATTATACACGAAGGCAGGCATTTCGTGAGGATCTTTCCGGAGCGGGGCGTGCGGTCCATTGCGAACTTGCCACAATGCAGATTTGGGCTCCATTCCCACTGCATCGTCCTTGCGGAATCGGCACTGGCCAGGTACAATTACCTCCACACTCGATTGTTGATGGGAATTCCAGCAATCTCACCTTCATTCCACACTCATCAATAATCCCTCTAACGCCCTCTCGCCTTTTATCGACCAGGAACCAATCTGATGGGGCTTGTGAAACTCGCGCTCGGCAATATCTACGGCGTCATCGTCATGGCGTTGCTGATCGCCGTGCTCGGCGGTGTTGCCCTGATGCAGATTCCCGTTGATATTTTGCCTACATTCAAGGCCCCTGCCGTTCAAGTCCTCACTTATTTCAACGGGATGCCCAGCCGTTCGATCGAACGGACCATCACCGATCGCGTGGAACGCTGGGTGAATCAGGCACCCGGGGTGGGTAGTGTCGAATCGCGATCCGTCGTGGGCGTCAGTGTCGTGAAGCTCTATTTCCGCGATGACGTTGATCCTAACGCCGCGCTGACGATGACAAATTCGCTGGCGCTTGGCTCACTCCCGACCTTACCTCGGAATACCTTGCCGCCCGTCGTGTTGCCTTTCGATCCGACGGGGACGCTCCCTCTCGGCATTCTCACCGTCAGTAATAGCGGCGTCTCCCCCGCGAAGGTGAAAGATATCGCGCGCGTGCAGACACGCAACGCCTTGGGTTCGGTACCTGGCTGTGTCGCTCCCGTGGTTGTCGGCGGCAAGGATCGCCGGATCATGATTTACCTTTCTCCCGACAAGCTTCGGGCACGCAATCTCTCGGCCCTCGATGTTGTCAAGGCGCTCGATGAAGGGAACCTGATGGTGACACCCGGTTCCGCCTATTTCGGCGACCGGCAGATCGCGCTCGAAAGCAATGTGATGGTGGGCAAAGCCGAAGACCTGAACGAAATGCCGATCACCGTGGGTGATCAACAAATTCTCTTGAGCGATGTCGGAAGAGCCGAGGATTCCAGCGTCATCCAGAAGTCGCGAGTTCGTGTCAATGGCGCGGAGCAAGTCTACGTCCCCATTTATCGCCAGGCGGGGGCGAGCAGCTTGGCCGTCGTCGATGAACTTCGAAAGCAAATTCCGAGTATCGAGGAGCAGCTTCCCGAGGGGAGCAAACTCGAATTCGTACTGGACCAGACCGGCACCGTTCGCCAGTCGATCGACAGCTTGCTCCACGAAGGCGCGATCGGGGCCTGTCTCGTGGCCCTCATGATTTTGATCTTCCTGGGAAGTTGGCGGATGACGCTCATCGCGGTGATGGCATTGCCGCTCGCGATCCTGTGTGGCATCATCGGCCTGTCGGCCAGCAACAACACGATCAACGTGATGACCCTGGCCGGCCTGTTTCTGGCCATTGGCCCGCTGGTCGATAACGCCATCGTCGTCTTGGAAAATACCCATCGGCACATGGCGATGGGAAAATCATCGAGACATGCCGCGCTCGATGCCGCGGGTGAATTGACTTTGCCGGTACTCCTGGCGACTTGCACGACGATTCTGGTCCTGGCACCGATCGCCATGATGCCGGGGCTCGGCGGCTTCCTGTTCAAGCCACTGGCGCTGGCGGTCGCCTTCACGATGATCGCCTCGTTCATTCTCGCCTGGACGTTTGTGCCGTCGCTGGCGGCACACATGATGGGCGGCCATCATGACAAGGCATCCCACCATCACGCCGATGCGTCGTCAACTTCCTTGCCGGAGCACGGAGACCCGCC
>JAIOQJ010000301.1 GCA_021413475.1 Planctomycetota bacterium
GGGCGGCAACGATCACGATCAGGAACGAAACCAGCATCCCCAGCACAGCCGTCTGTGGCACGACAATTTCCGCGGCACGGACTTGTTCCATTAGAAGCCGATGAAATTGCCCGAAATTCGCCAGCAGGCCAATCAGAGCGAGCAGACCGAGCCAGCGCGACCAGGCTCGCGGTTCGGTCCACCATAAACCAAGGACCAGGATCGCCGTCAAGCCGCCCACGGAAAAACCCGCGAGGCGATGGGCGTGTTCGATGAGGAAACCGGGCCGCGGCTCCGTCCATGAAGTCGAAAACAGAAACCAGGGCGTCGTCGGCCAAACCGGGTCCGCCATGCCGACGCGGAACGTGGTCACCAACCCGCCGAGCACGAGCAGGCACGCGGTGACGATCACCGTCAGGATCGCCCAGACGTGGACCCAGCGCGGCACCAGCCGATCGGACGTTCCCGCCGACATTCACGCCTCATTTCCCGGGATAAACCAGCCCCCGCACGTCGGCCGGCAACATGCTCGGCACGGGCAGAGCCAGGATAAAATGGACCAGATCCCAGGTCTGTTCTTCGGTCAGCGACGTCGCGGCGGGCATCCCGGAGGCACCGATGCCACCGTGAATCCGTTGGAAGAGATCGAGCGGCGTCTTGCCGCCGCGATACGCCCCTTCGGTCAGATCGGACACACGCACCGAACTGCCCCACGAGTCGTAGAGATACCGAGCTTGCCTCCCGTAGTCGGTATGGCAAGCGATGCAACCGACAGCCGTGTTTGCGAAGATCCGCTGGCCGCGCCGCACCGATTCAAGATGCGCTTCCGTGATCCGCTGGTTCGGATCTTCCGGCGTCGGCATCATCTTCGGGGTGATGCGTTCCTCGTCGGCCCGCACCCATTGCCGCAGGGCCGAACGCAAAAGCGACCGAGCCTCGACGGCCAGATCGTCGTCCATTTCGTCGCTCTGCGAGAGTAGGCCGTAAAGGATGCGGTACTCGACCTCGCCGCGCAGGCCGAGATAGATCGTGAAACTGACGAGTTGCTCGCGCTCGGCATCCGAGAGAAGCGTGAAGGGGGGCATCGAGGTGCGATCGATGCCGACGATCAGCACGCGGTGCAAGTCGGCCCGCGTCGGCTTGCGGGCGGCACTTCCGACGCTCGACACATACTTGTAGATCCCTTGGCGGAGGTCGCGCGGGGCAGGGTAGACCCATTGGCCGGTGGGTCCACGTCCGTCACCCGTCAGGCCGTGGCATTGCAAACAGAATTTTTTGTAGAGGAGGCTCCCGGCCGTGAGCGTGTCGGGTAGCAAACGCAGTCTCTCGACGTGTTCGCGACCATCGTCATCACCGGTCGCGACCATGGGCGCGGCGGGGGTGCCGAAGAGTTCTCCCAGGATCTCCTGAAGTTTCGCTTTTTGCTCGGCCGGAAGGTCGGCTGGATTGAGAACGCGACCGCCGCGATCGTTGAGGCCCGCGATGAATTCGTCGAGCTTGCCCGCGGGTGGTGGCCCGTCCGGCGGGTTGAGTGGCAGTTGAAAAACGATGGGATCCGTGCGCGCTGGATAAGCGAGACCGGCCGGATACGGCTGAGAACCGCAACCGGCCTGCGCGAGAAACAACAGAGGGAGGACGATCGAAAGGAGCCGCGTCATGATGTCATTCGAACGACAGAGTTAACTAACTAAAGTGAATCCTGCCAAGCGTTGCAGGCATGGATCAAGTTGAGCGATTATTGGGGTGAGTTTCATGCACCCAACCGGCACCCAACAATTCGCTCACGATTCCGGCGACCAACTCAGCAGCAACCACGTTACCGGAACGCTCGCCAAGGCCGATAACGATCCGGCTGGTGTTGGTCGGTTGATGCACCACCCGAACAAAGGTGCGGCCACCCGCCGCTCTGCCAAAATCCGCGATAAAGTCACTTTCGCGGATGAGGTGATCCACGTGTGCTCTCACTTCATCTGACAACACTTCAATACGCCGCAATATGCCGCGTCAGGTAATCGGTGAGCAGCAACAAGAACATGATGAAGATCCAGAACAGGCCGGCCCCGGCGATGAGCCAGGTCAGCTTGTCGGCTCCCTTCAGGTGCATGAAGAAATAAGCGAGCAGGCTGGCCTGCGTGGCAGCGACGATCAGGTTGGCGTAGACCGATGCCGATCCCAGGTTCATGAAGGATACGCCGATCGCCACGAAAATCAGGCTCGCGATCATCAGGTAGATCACGAGGTAAGAAGCCTTCGATGGTGCCGCGTTGGAATGTTCGTTCATGATTCCTCCCTCGCTTACAGATGCCAGTGCCAGTGCGTTCGCGGCCCCGCGGCGTACAGAATCGCCACCAGGAAGAACCACATCATATCGACAAAATGCCAGTAAAGGCTGGTCACCTCGACGTAGACGTACCGGTCGGGGTGATGGAAGTAATTTCGCTTCGCCAGCATGTACAGCCAGAGAATCAGGCCGACGCCGACGATCATGTGCAGAACGTGCAACCCCGTCATGCAGTAGTAGAACAGGAAGAACAACTGCACGTGTTTCGGATTAACTTTTTCGTTGTGCTCGAAATCGTAGGCAGGGCTGTGCGTTTCACCCTCGGGGACCGAGTTGAACAACTTGCCCGGGATCAGATGCTCGTGATAGTCGTTGTAATATTCGCGTGTCTTGAAGCCGAGGAAGGCGACCGCCAACGCGACCGTGACTAATAGCCAGCGACGGAGCGCTTCCTGCTTCCCTTCGTGGGCGGCATGAATCGCGAAGGTGATGGTTAGCGAACTCGTGAGCAACAACAGCGAGTTGATTCCCGCGATGAGCACGTTAAGCTTGCTGCTGGCCGCGAGGAAGGCCTCGGGATACCAGATGCGATAGGCCGTATACGCGACAAAGATGCCGCCGAAGAACAGCACTTCCGTGACGAGGAACATCCACATGCCGAGGCGGGCCGCCCCCTGCTGCTGCTCCATGGAATCATAATGGTGTGCGAGCACACTTGACGAATCAGTGGACATTCGACGATCCCTCCTTCAGTGGTTCGCCGTTGGTGTTGTAGCTGAAGGTCGGCTTGGGCGCGGACGGCAGGGCGTACTCGTACGGCATTTCGTTGCAAACCAGCGTCTTGTGGAAGTTAGTCGTGGGCGGCGGGGACGTCGTACGCCATTCCATGCCAGTCGCGCCCCAGGGATTATCGCCCGAGGGTTTGCCGTAGAACATCGAGTGAATCAAGTAAGTGAACGGGAAGAGGTACCCGAGCGCGAGAATCGTCGAACCGGCTGAGGACAGTACATTGAGCACCGCGAGTTCGGGTGGGTAAGCGTGGTAGCGGCGAGGCATGCCCAAGTAGCCGAGAACGAACTGCGGGATGAAGGTCATGATGAAGCCGACGCTGATCAGGATGGCGGCGATGCGGCTCCAGAAATCGGAGTACATTCTGCCCGTGATCTTGGGCCACCAGAAATGGATGCCCGCGAAATACGCCATGACCATGCCGCCGACCATCGTGAAATGGAAGTGGGCGATCACGAAGTACGTGTCGTGCAGATGGCGATCGGTGCCGAGCGTCGAGAGGAACAATCCGGTGACGCCGCCGATCGTGAACAGGGCGATGAACCCAAGAGCGTAGATCATCGGTGCCTGGAAGGTGATCGAGCCCCGGTAGAGCGTCGCCGTCCAGTTAAAGACCTTGATGGCGGACGGCACGGCGACGAACATGCTCAAGAGCGAGAAGACCAAGGCGGAATAATAGCCCTGTCCCGCGACGAACATGTGATGGCCCCAGACGAGGAAGCCGACCACCGCGATGCCGACGCTCGACCAAGCAATCGCCTTGTAGCCGAAGATATTCTTGCGGGAGAAGCAGGTGACTACTTCGCTGATGATACCCATACCCGGGAGAATCATAATGTAGACGGCCGGGTGGGAGGAGAACCAGAACATATGCTGGAACAGAACCGGATCGCCGCCGAGGGCGGGATCGAAGATGCCGATCTGAGCGATCCGTTCGACAGCCAGCAGAACCACGGTGACGGCCAAGACGGGCGTGGCGAGCAACATGATCAAGCTGGTCGCGTACATGGCCCAGATGAAGAGCGGCAACCGGAACCACGTCATGCCCGGCGCACGCATCCGGTGTACGGTAACGACGATGTTCAGGCCGGTAAGAATCGACGAGAAGCCCGCGATGAAGATGCCCACCGCGACGGGTGCCACGTTAGTCTGGGATCGCGTACTATACGGTGGATACAAGGTCCAACCCGTATCGACACCGCCCGAGAGCAACGCCCAGATAGCACAGGCGGCCCCGGCCATGTAGAGATACCAGCTCAACAGATTGAGCCGGGGGAACGCCAAGTCGCGGGCACCGATCATGATCGGAACCAGGAAGTTGCCGAGCACACCGGGCACAACCGGCACCAGGAACAAGAACACCATCACGATGCCGTGCGCGGTGAAGACCTTGTTGTACTGGTCAGGCGTTAGCATGCCGTCGGGCGAGATCAGGTTGTAACGGATCAAGCCGGCGGCGGCCATGCCGACCATGAAGAAAGCGGTAACGGAAATCAGGTACAGTAACCCGATCCGCTTGTGATCGACCGTGAGAAGCCAGGACTTCCAGGTGTAGCCGTCGGTGAGGTAATTATCGCTCGGGACTGCCGTGTGAGGCGCGTCGTGACCGGCGTGCGAATGCAACGCACTCATGGTACTCATTACTTCTTTCCTCCATCCGGCAGCTTGCTCGGGTCGGTCGGCGCGCCAATCGGCGGCGGGAACTTCTCGTTCGGAGTCGGCGTCTGGCCGGGGCCAAGCGTCTTGATGAACGCGATCAGGCGGATCAGGGCTTCCTCTTCCGAGAGGTTCAGGTGCTTGTCTTCGAGTTGCCCGGCGAACGTCGGCATGATCGGTTCCCAGCCCTGGTGGACTTTCGCCAACGGCTTCAGGATCGACTCACGAATGTAATTTTCGTTGACGACAACGCTGCTGCCATCGCGGAGCGGCACGGTCGAACCGTATAACCCTTCCAGAACCGGGGCTCGCCCCTTCTGGTTATGGCACGAGATACATTGCAGTTTCAGGAAGAGCTTTCGGCCTTCCCACGCGAGCGAGCCGTCGGTCGGGCCAAGCGTTTCGGTCCGCTTGCCGTTCAACCAGGCGTCGTACTCGTCCTTCTCCATCACATGAATCCAACCGATCATCTGCGAGTGACCGACACCGCATAACTGATCGCAATATAGTTGGTAGCGACCGGCTTTGTTTGGGTGATACCAAGTCGTGACATATCGCCCAGGGAGTAGGTCGATTTTGTCTCGAAACGCCGGGACGCCAAACGAGTGAATCACATCCTCGGAAATCAACGTGATCTTGACTGGCTGGTTGACGAGTAAATGGAGTTCGTTAATCTCGCGCACACCATTGGGGTGCTGCATCTTCCACATCCACTGCTTGCCGACCACGAACACTTCCGGGGCATCGGCGGGCACCGCGTAACCTTGATCGAAGACGACGACGCCCCACGCGAACATCACCAGGAAGAGGACGAGCGGAATGGCGCTCCAGAAAATCTCCAGCTTGTGCGAGCCGAGAATACGCGGCGTTTGCTCGCCTTCCCGTTTACGGCGATGGACCGTGCAAAGATAAGCGAGCAGTACGAAAACGAGGATCGTTCCCGCTCCCGTGACGCCCGAGATAAAGTAAAACAGGTAATCCACCTGCGCAGCCTGTTCGGAGGCACGTTCCGGCAGCAAGGGGATATTGGCTATCAACATGGATCGATCCCTTCGAGGATGTCCGCGAAGCTCCATCAACTCAAAACACTATTCCGCCGTGGCGGCCGGGGGGGCGGTTTTCAGCACATTCGGCGGCCGACGCCAGACCCGGATCAACCAGAAACCCAACACGAGCAGCATGGTACCGAAGACAATTCGCAACCCCTTCATTACCGAGAGGGTATATTTCCCGGTTACTGGGTTGAATTCGTAGCAGAGCATCTTGAGCAGTTGGCCTGGATCAACTTCCTTACCGATCTTCTCGGCTCCCGCATCTTCCAGTGCCGTCTGCAATTCTTTCTCGTCGTACGCGATCCCAAAGAAATAGCGTGAAAGTTTTCCGTAGGGCGTTATGACCATGATGCCGCTGGCATGGTTGTATTGCTTCTTCTCTTTGTCAAACTCATAGCGGAAACCGACGGCCTGGCAAAGTTCGTCGATGGCGGGCTGTTCACCGGTTAGAAAATGCCAACCCTTATCGGCACCGGCCCGGCCATACTCCTTCAAGTAGCTGTCCTTCTTCACGGACGCGGTCGCCCACTTGTCCTTGGGGTCGAAACTAACCGTGACGACGTTGAACTGATTCCCGATGTCGCCAGGCATTTTCTTCAGGGTTTCGACGACTCCATTGAGAACTTGATTGCAAAGCATCGGACAGCGGTAGTAGGCCAGTACCAATACGGTCGCCTTGCCGCCCACGCAGGAACCAAGGGTAACTTCCTTGTCGTGTTCATCGCGGAAGATCAGGCCAAGCGGCACTTGCTCGCCCAGTTTCTGATCGATTCCGATGGCGTCGAAATTTGGCGGGCGGTTCGGCTCAGCCACGGCCTTGCCGTACCGTTGCCCCCAGGCCGGGGACGCGGTCGCGACGAATGCCAGGAGTAGGAGCCCGAGACCGCGCATTAGTGACCGCCTCCGTGTGCCGCGTCTTTGGGTGCCGCTTTCGGGGTGAATCCCGCCTGCGGGTTGGCGGACGTCGGCAATGTCTTGAGGAGGTCGCTCAATTCGACCGGAACCTCGACGGTTTTGGTTTCACCCGTCTTGGGATCTTTCTTTTCGACTTTTTTCGTTTGCACGCTGAAGAACGTCTTGGATCCGCTCTTCATATCGAGCATGGCCTTCATGGCCTCATCGATCGGAATTCGAAGGGTCTTCTCCTTCGAGTCGATCCAATTGAAACTTTGCAGGCCGAGACTGATCCCGAGCGCGGAACTCGGCCGTAAATCTTCCGGTGCATACGGGGTCGAGTTGCCGTCCTTTGTTTTATCGGTTGATTTCACATAGTAAGGAGCTTCGACGGCAGGGGGCAGCGGATCCGGCTGTAAACGATCCGCGCCATCAAGACGAGGCTGCTTAACCTCCGCTTGCGGATCGGTGGAACTGATCCGTCCCAGCCGATCACGCAGGTGAACGTCGTTGCGGGCGGCCGCCAGGGAATTGGTGTTCGGATCCTTCACTGGCGCACGCATGTAATTGATCAACAGCGTCACGACCGTATAGGCCATGCCGAAGGTAATCAACAACGCGATCGGCACATAGATGATCGCGCGGAGGTCAAGCCGGTCCGTTTCGAACCCTTGCTTGATCGATTGCGGATCGACATCGCTATTGGGGGTGTCGTGATCAGTGGCCATGATGTCCCCCTGGCAATTGGGCGAGGTAATTCGTGGGTAACAACGGATGCTTCTTCAGTTGGTTCAAGAAAAGCCAACCCCAAATACCGCCGATGCCGACGATGGCCGCGTAATCCATGAACAGATAGATCGGCCCACCATCCTTGTGCGGGTTGGCCGCCTCGATCCACCAGACGACATCGAGCGAGCACACAACTATGAGCCCGATGGCAATCGCTCGCAAACGCTTCGGATGCAGCTTGACGTCGCGGAACAAGAGAAGCAAGAACGGCACCACGAAGTGGAAGATGCACATGAAGTACGCGACGTACTCCCAGCCGCCATTCGTCCGCTTCAGGTAGTACGGAATTTCCTCAGGCAAGTTGCCGATCCAGATCAGCATGTATTGCGAGAAATTCATGTAACACCAGACCAGCGTGAGGGCGAGCATGAAGCTCCCCATGTCGATCTGGAACTTGGGACGAAGCTGAGCTTTCAAAGAAGGCTGATTCGCCGCGAAGGTCAGGAACAGGGCGATGCCGAAGCAGAGGCAGGTGAGCAACTGGTTAATGCAATAGATCAGCGGGAACATAGTGGACGAAAAATGAAGTTCCATTGACATGACGATATCCGTCGCGGCGAACATGTTGCCAAGCGCGAAGACCATCACCATGGGACCGGAGAGGTTCTCCATTGAACGACGCGCCTTCGGGTCGTTCGTCTGCTCCACCATCTGGCCCCACTTGTTGGTGAGGAAGATGAAGACGCCCCAGATCGCGAAATAAAGCACCATACGGACGAGGTAGCCGGGCGGGTTGCTCCAGTCGTTGAACTTGTGAGTGAGTTCCTCGACCTCGGCGGTAACGTCCGAGAGTTTTTCCGGAGCCGTTGACCAAGGGTAAGGTGACGCACTCTCGATAAACACGCTGATCGCCAGCGGCAGGAAGAGCACTGCCAGCAGGGGAAGTGTGCGAGTGCAGGCCTCGAAGGGACGTCGCAGCAGCACACCCCAGCTGGCACCGGTCACGTTCTGGATTCCGAGCAGGCCCATGCATCCGATGGGGAAGCTCAACCAGAAGGTCCAGGCAGTCAGGTACGAGGTGAAGAACTGGCGGACACCGCCATCTCCCATCCCCAAGCGAATGAGCGATAAGATCGTGAAGAGGACCAAGCCGGCGACGCCCACAATGAGGGCGCGACGCTGCATCTGGGCCCAGTCCGGACCATTCGTCCCGTTCGTCCCATTGGGCGCGAGTTCACTGGTCACGGCTTCTTTCCCCCTCCGAGTTGTTCGGTCGCGGCCTTTTGCAAGGCCTCGGGCAGATCTTTCAGGTTCGCCGACTGACTCAGTTGCAAGGCGCGAACGTAAGCGATAATGCGCCAGCGATCAGCGGGGGCGATCTGAGCGGCGTGATCCGGCATACCGCCGAATCCCTTGCTGATCACTTCGAAGTAATAACCGACCGGGGCATCAACGAGCAACAACGGCTTGCCAGTGGTCTTGTCGAGCACGCGATAACGGCCAAAACCGCGCGATGGTTCACCGTGGTACGAAGTCGGCTTCAAGTAGCCGCGTTCGACGATTTTCCCTTGGCCATTCCCAAGCACGCCGTGGCAGGGCGTACAGAAGATCGTGTATCGTTCCATTCCGCGGCGGAGATCATCGGCCGTTATTTGGTACGGGAAGGCATCAACATAGTTTTCGACGTTATCCGGCGCGCCAGCGGGAACTGCCGCGGCCGGGATCGTACCCACCGGTTCGGTCGGCAGCGCGGGTTGCGCGACCTGTCCCTTTTCACTGAGCCCAGTGACCAGCGGATTGAATTCCTGAAGCTGTGCCCGGGAAATGGTCCCCTCTTCACGCGGCCGAGCGGATCGTCCGTCGGCGAAGAAGGTCGATTCCTCCAAGGGCTTGAAGTACGGCTGGTGAGCCATCTTCTGCTGACACGCCGGCAGAGCAAAGGCAAAGGAGGCAAGAGATAAAACGGTAGCGATCCCTCGCGCCCGCGCTCCCTTATTTTTGGCGGGTTGATTCGTCATTCGGGCACCTCCGCCACGTCCAGTGGCTGCAAGCCGGCCAGGAAATCGCGGGTGGCGACCGGGTCGTACTTGGGATCGACGGCTTCAATGCAGAGGAAAAAATGATCGCCGCTCGCGCGGGCGAAGGCAGGCACGTTGAACACCGGATGGTACAACATCGGCAAGCCACATACCGCGAAGAGCCCGAACACGCCGCTGAGCGCGGCCGTGAGGACCATCATCTCGAACGTGATCGGCACGAACGACGGCCAGCTAAAGAACGGCCGGCCACCCACGTTGATCGGATAATCATAAGCGCCGAGCAGATACTGCATCAGGAAACCGGCGGTCGCGCCGATCAGACCGCCGATGAACATCACGGAGCCCATTTCGGACTTCGGGAAACCCATGGCATCCGCCGCCTCTCCCACGGGGTAGGGGGAGTAGCAGTCCATGCGCGTATAGCCGGCCGCACTCGCTTTGCGAGCGGCATCCACCAACTTGTCGGGGTGATCAAATTCGGCCATCACCCCGTACACGCTCGGAGCAGTGCTTGCGTGTGCGCTCATGGTGCGTTCTCCAGGATCGAATGCCCGTCGGCTCCGCCTTCTTTCTTCGGCAGCAATTCACGCATTTCCGTCATCGAGATCATCGGCAAGAAGCGGAGGAACAGCATGAACAACGTCAGGAACAGGCCCATCGAGCCAACCATCGTTGCCCAGTCCCAAATCGTCGGTGAGTAGCGGCCCCACATCGACGGGATATATTCGCGGGATAGCGTGATGACGATCACGTACCGCTCGAACCACATACCGATCAACACGAAGATCGAGATGATCATCAGCCACAAGTCGTTATGTCGAATCTTCCGTGACCAGAGTAACTGCGGCACGACGAAGTTGCAGAAAACAGCCACGAAGAACGGCGGGAAAATCGTCGCGTGCCATAGCGGAACGATCGACACCGCGAAGTCGAAGGACACCACCGTGTGAACGGAGAAGACCAGCGGCGTGCCGAGTCCGGCCAGCATCAAGTAAACCTTCTCGTGACGGCGCCAGTGAATGGCCGAGCCACGCCAGCCCATGGCGAAGATGCCATAGATCACGCGTTGCAACTTCGTTTTGGCATTATCTCGCAAGTAGGCGAGATCGGGCACCATGCCGATGAACCAGAACACCAGCGAGACGGTGAAGTACGTCGTCACCGCGAACACGTCCCAGACCAGCGGGCTGCGGAACTGCGGCCAGACGCCGGCGATGTTCGGGAACGGGTAAAGCCAGTAGAAGAACCACGGCCGGCCCATGTGTAAGAGCGGGAACAAACCGGCGCACATAACCGCGAAGATCGTCATGGTTTCGGAGAACCGGTTGATCGACGTGCGCCACTTCTGATGAAGCAACAAGAGGATCGCGGAAATCAGGGTGCCGGCGTGGCCGATGCCGATCCACCACACGAAGTTAATGATCGCGAAGCCCCAGGCAACCGGGACGTTCAGACCCCAAATGCCAACACCCATGTAGAACAGATAGGTGACGGCATAGAGCAGGACCGTCAGCATCACGAAGCCGATGGCGAAGAAGAACCACCATTGAACGGGTTGCTTCTCGCCCTCAAGGACGTAGTCGCCGATGGCGGAGCCGACGGTGGCGAGGTCTTGTTTGCCCTCGAGCACCGGATCGACGATCGTCAACGAAGGGGCATGGGAATTTGCCATTTCATGCTCCCTTCGGCATGGCGGAATTCGGATTCCGCACAGCGGCCAGGTAAGAGGTACGCGGCATAGTGTTAAGCTCCGCGAGCAGGCCGTAGTTCGTCTTCTCCGCCTTCCAACGGCGGACGACGCTCTTGGTATCGGCGAGATCGCCAAAAACGATGGCCCCGGTCGGGCAAGCTGCCTGGCAGGCCGTTACGATCTCACCGTCCGCGATCGGCCGGAACTCGCGTTCCGCGACGATCTCGGCCGAGCGAATGCGTTGAACGCAATAAGTACACTTTTCCATCACGCCACGGGTCCGCACCGAGACTTCCGGATTGCGGCCAATCTTCAGGCTTTCCGTCACATAGTCGGCATAGGTCAAGAAATTGAAACGGCGAACCTTGTAGGGGCAGTTGTTCGAGCAGTAACGAGTGCCGACGCAGCGGTTGTAGACCATGTCGTTCAGGCCATCCGTGCTATGCACGGTGGCACCGACGGGACAAACCACTTCGCACGGGGCTTTTTCGCATTGCTGACAGGGGACGGGCTGGAAGTAAGTCTTCAACCCTTCCGCCACCATCGGATCGCCCTCATGGTAGCGATCGACCCGGATCCAGTACATTTCGCGGCCACGCGACACTTCGAACTTGCCGATCACCGGGATGTTGTTCTCGGCCATGCAGGCGATCATGCAGACGTTGCAGCCGATACACGAAGTCAGGTCGATGGCCATCGCCCAGCGGCGGCCTTCCTTGTTCGTGTCCGGGTACATGGTCAACGGCACCAAACGTTTGTCGTGTTCGTGGTGGTGCTCTTCATGGTCGTGGCCATGATGATGCTCGTTGGGATGCTTGGCCTTTTCCGTGCGTTCGAGCGGCCCAGGCAAATTGTCGCGAATCAGATCCTTCTCACCCGCGGCGACGGGCGGCGACATTTCGAGGTCGAATGCCTTCTTGTCGGCCATCTGATCGAGCGTCAAGCGGCGGATCGGTTTGCGGCCTTCCATCGCATGATGGGCTTGCGTGCAGGCCAGGTTGATAACGTCGTCAACCTTCTTGATTTCAACCCCGGTGGCCGTCGACGGAGCGTCAGTACCGCGTAGTTTGTAGGTGTTGTAACCGGTTCCGTTGCCAACACGACCGGCCCCCGCCTCCATTCGCCCGCGCTCGCCGGCCGTCCAGCGCGGCAAAATGGAAAGCCCGAGCTTCTCTGCCGTCTTCGGGCTCATGATCGCGGCATTATCCCAGCAGAGCTTCGAAACCGGCTTCGGCAATTCTTGCAGCCAGCCGATGTTGGCGAAGCGGCCGTCGTGGATGGTCGGATCGGCACGGAAGCAAACTTCGATGCCGCTTGAGGAACTTACGGCGTCCTTGCCAGCCCATCCAGGGGCCAAGTCTTTCTTCTCGGGGGCTTCCCGAGCAGTACCGGCAACGACTCCGTTCCAAACGGAGTTAAACCAGAATTCAGCGAAGCCGGCCTTCTTCTCTTTGTTGTGTTCGTCGTACCACTTCTTCCAGAAGCTCTTGACGATATCGCGGCCTGACTGGCCGGATTCCACAGCGTCCGCGGAAAGGGCCGAAAGCACTTCGACGAACGATTTAGCGTTATACAGAGGAGCAATCAACGGCTGGATGATCGTGGCGGTGCCATCGTAACCGCGAGCATCGCCCCAGGTTTCGAGCGAATGCGCCTCGGGGAAATGCCAGTGGCATCGCGCGGCCGTCTCGTCCTGATAAAGACCCATGTGGACGCGAAGGCCAACTTTATCGAGCGCGTCGGTAAACTTCAGATCGGCCGGCGCGTCAAACACCGGGTTGCCGCCGAGAATGAAGAGGAGATCGACCTTACCGGCATTCATTTCACCAACGAGTTCGGTGAAATTCTTGAGTTGATTCTCGGGCTGAGCCTCAATCGACTTGATGACGTGAACCGTCTGGCCAAGGTTGCCAAGTGCCGCATTGATGGCGTGAACGAGGGCTTGAACCGCAGGCGGCTGATTCTCGCCCGCGATGACAACGCACTTCCCACGATTCTTCTCCAAGTCGGCCGCCAAAGGAGCGAGCCAGGCCTTGGCATTTTCGGAAAGCGGGCCAGCGGAGGGCGCTCCAGGAACTTTAAGCTGAGCGGCCAGAGCTCGGGCAAAGCTGCCGACTTCGCTCGCCTTCAACGGCAACCGATGATCGGCCACCGATCCGGTCGGCGTGAGCATCGCCTCGACAGAATAGAGGCGATTCATCTCGGAAGGCGTGCCGCCATCGGCATGATTGCCGCGAACGCGGCGGCGCGAACCAAAATCGCGAGCGTAACGAACGTTACCCGGCCCAGACGTCAGGAAATCTGAATCGAGGGCGAGGATGACATTCGCCTTCGTGAAGTCGTGGATGACGGTGACGGGTGCATCGAATGCTTGCTGGTTCCCCGCCCGAACGTTGTCGAGCGTGGCCGGCTCGTATTGGACCCATTTCGCACCGGTCTTGGCGGTGAACTTGTCGATCTGCACCTTGAGCGTGGGTGACGTGACCGTTTCGGTCAAAAGGCGGATGTTCGCTTTGCGTGCTTTGAGCTTATCCAATTCGCCACGGAAGAAAGAAATCGCTTCTTCCCATGTACGCGAAGCACCAAGATGGACGAGCGATTGCGATCGATCCGGGTCACAAAGTCCGAGAACCAATGCCTGGGCAAAGACATCGGTGCCGCCCAGGCTGCCCGGATGGAGCGGATTCCCCTCAACCTTGATCGGTCGGCCTTCGCGACTGGTGACGATGATGCCGGTGGCGATGCCGCCAACGACCGACGCACTCGCAAAGAAATCGGGCACGCCGAGGGTCAATCCCTCGGGTTGTTTCGTGTAGGGTAGGATCTTCTGCTGCGAAGCGGGACGAGGCGAGCAGCCCGAAAAACCAGCCAGGGCGATCGAAGCGCTCATGAGCGTCAGGAACTGACGCCGCGACACTGGATCGGTCCACGTCTCGATATCATCCGGAAACTCGCGGGAAATCATCTCCCGGAATTCCGCGGTAGTCGTGAGCTCCTCGGCGGAGCGCCAGAGTTCCTGAGCAGTCGCCTCGGGGGCAGGCGTCGCCGGTATTAACGTATCGCAGGCCATGAATCACCTCATCAACGATGACACATCGAGCAACTCGTCAAGGTCATCGCATCACGAATGCCATGATTCTGTTTCAACAGCTTGGCCAGCTCGGCCGGATCGGTCGGATAAAATTCGCCCGTCTTCGGGTTGATCGTCTTGTTCGAAGGCTTCCAGGTCATGTTGAAGACTTCTTCGCGCGGCCGCAAACGAGAGTCAGGCTCTCGATGACACTTCACGCACCATTCCATCAGCAGCGTTTTCGACTGAAAAACCAACGGCATTTCATTGACTTGGCCGTGACACTCGACGCAGCCGACGCCCTTGCCGATGTGGATACTGTGGTTGAAGTAGGCGTAATCGGGCAGGTTATGCACTTTCTTCCAGACGATTGGCTTGTCAAGTTTGAAACTCTGCCGGACTGGCTCGAGCAACTCCGCCCCGGTCCAGATCTGTTGATGACAATTCATGCAGATCTTGGTCGGAGGGATGCCCGCGTAGCTCGATGTCTCAATGGAGTTGTGACAGTAGCGGCAATCGATGCCAAGGTCTTTGACATGGTGCTGATGGCTGAACGGAATGGGCTGCTCAATGACTTCATTCATGCCCGTGGCGTAGCCGGAACGATAGAAGGCCGCGAGACCCAAGGCCGTGCCAGCAAAAATCAACGGCAGGCCGAGGATCACAATCCGGCCCAACGGGTTCATGCTGCGGTTAAAAATCTGCGCCATCGCGACCTCCTGGCTACTCGAGCCTGGGAAACGACAACTCGACCCAACGGGCGACGGATCCTTCCGCTGCTGGGGCCAAGTCGGTTATCTATCCCACATCATCACATGCAATATCTGAGTCAAGGTTATGATCGTGCCGGCGCTCATCGAGCATATCGTCGCGCCGATCACGGCAAGATTCTCTCCGTGCAAGCCGCCACGGATCTTGAAGGCAATGCAGATCAAGGCAAGGAGAAGACCAACCGAGGAAAGGATCAAAGCGAAGGGATACCACCAGAAAACAACGAGACTGAAGAATCCCATTCCCACCGATGCCACGGCAATACCACGCAGCGTCGGCGACGAATTGCAGTTAGCCTGCATGTTTCGATATCCTCCCTTCCGATCGACGGCAGTTCCACCATCCGGTGATCCGTCGGCGTACGGTGTTGTCTTGCACGAATAGCAGGCCCCAGCCATTCTCACGAGTCATCAACAACGGGCCTGCCATCATCAATCGCGCGAGCTACCTGTCCGATAGGCGGAGAGCAATAGACATTGCGCGACGGCCGCACCCTCCATTTCGCGAACGAACATTGTCGTTTTCGCGTGATGTAGATGCCGTTAAGCGACGGTAGTTTATGGGGAGGGCACGCTATTGCCAGAAAAAATTTCCGATTTTTTTCTGAACCAATCGAGTAGTTGAAGAGTGCTGATTCACGAACGATTCCTCCTGTCCCGGTTAGCCGGACCGAAAGAACGGATCGATATGGAATCTGCTTAACTCATCAACAGATTCAGCAATTCATCGCGTGTCAGGTCGAAATGAAAAGCGACATCCTTCAAGATCTCGGCCAAAGTTCCGACTTTGATGAAGTCGTGATCGGGAATGGTGATGTGGTGTTCGCCGTTTTGCTGAGTGGTCATTCGAATGTGTGAACTTTTTTGGCGCGTGATGACATAGCCCAGACTTTTGAGAGCCTTTGCCAAATCAGCTCCGGACAAATCGCGGGGCATTTTCATGTCGCGAGCACTTCCTCGCGAACGAAATGCAAACGGATGATCCCCGGCTTCCTGCCATCATCGAAATGGCAATCCACCGCGTCGCGAATGTTGCGACGCAGCTCATCCAGAGTATCCGCTTCCGTGAAGATCGATTCGCCAAGCGCGCGCGCGCTGAAGCCGCCTTCGGGCGCATCCACAATCAGGAAGATGATTTCATTCATATTGTTGTCGTCCTCGCTTTCCCATTGGATCTTACTCAACTGGCGGCTTCGAAACAATTCCTTCGGGTTGGGCCGTCGAACTTAGCTCGAATGGAGCGCAGAAAATCGCATTGCTACAGATAGGATGAACAGACCGTTAATTATTGGGCGTCGAATTTGAAGCGAAACGTGCGTCTTCCCTGAGAGAATTTCCGAGGAAAGGTCAATCATGTCACGTGAAGAGCGGCCCGCGAGCTGGGTGAAGCGGCTCGGTAAGTTGTACTCACCTGTCGTGGCCGACGTGCTCGACAAGTTGGGTTTTCGACAACAAGTCATGCGTGCCAACATTCGGCCGCTCTACCCGACGGCGAAATCCGCTGGCTTTGCTTTGACGGCTCAGACGTCGCCAGCGCGCGAAATCAAACCCGCCGCTCCTTACGCCGGTGAACTGGCCGCTGTCGACGCTCTTCGCAAGAACGACATCCTCGTCGTCGCCGCCTGCGATTGGGCCTTCTGGGGGGAACTCCTTTCCACCGCAGCGAAGTATAGCGGTTCCACGGGTGTGGTCATCGACGGCTTTACTCGCGACAGCCAGGCTATCATGAAGATGAAATTCCCGGTCTTCTGCCGAGGGATCCACCCGGCCGACAGCCTTGGGCGTATGGATGTCACCGCTCACAATGTCCCCATCGATTGCGGCGGCGTCCTCGTTTATCCCGGCGATCTCGTCCTGGCCGATTACGATGGCGTGGTCGTCGTCCCCTACGCGCAAGCCGAGGAGACGCTACGCCTCGCCGAGGAAAAGGTAAGCGGCGAGAACCTCGTCCGCAAAGCCCTGGCGAGTGGGATGACTACTGCCGAGGCGTTCAAGAAGTACGGGATACTGTAAAGGACAGAGCCTGAGTCTCCGGTGGCGACAGACCTCTGGTCTGTCGGAAATAACCAAGAAGGTGTAGGCCGGTCGCCACGGAATGAAACTTCCATTTCCGACAGACCAGAGGTCTGTCGCCACCGAAGATCACTCCCCATCGAGCGGGAACATCGGCCGTGCGATGCGTTCAAACTTGAAATGTTTGGGATTGCTCGCGGTCACGCCGGGCGTGTCGACCTCGATGATCCGCCCAGCGATCGGTTCGTAGGCGGCTTTGTAAGCGACGGCCGCTTTGACGACGATCATGCGGGCGGCGCGGGGATCCAGGCCGAGGCTGGTGATTTGCCCCAGGCTAAACGGCGGCGTGCGAAACGAATTGAGAATCAGCGTGTTCGAGTTATCGATATTCAGCACGACGGTCGGCCCCTGATCGTTGTGCCGTCGGCCGCCGTGCCGAGCTTCGGTCTCCACCCATTTGCCGTCGTGGATCGAACGGATCAAGCCGCCGACGCGAACGGGATCGCCGTGCAATTTGTCGAGGGCACCGCCGACCACGCCCGAAAAATACTTCCCCACGCCGAGGTGCATCGCCGTCTGCACGGCTTCCGGGGCGTAAAGCGCCACGATCGCGCCACGCGCGTTCTGCTTCAGAATCTCGGCCAGGAGCACCGTGCCGTCGCCGGCCGAGCCGCCACCGATGTTGTCGCCTAGATCAATCAGAAGTACCGGCGTCCGATCCGCAGCCAAGGCAAGCGTGACAGCTTCAGCGGGGGACGGGCAGGGGACGTACAATTCATGTCGAACGTCCCACATGCGCTGGGCCAGTTCCTCCGCCACCTCTTTCGCGACGGCTCGGTCGCCATTGTGAACCGCAATCACGCTGGGGCCCATATCCGGCACGTCGGCAAATGGAAAACCCGCCATCACGCTCGTCGAAAGCATTCCCGGCCGCTGCTCCGCCTGCCGAGCTTTCATCAGGAGTGAACGCATCGGCTCGCGTTCGGTGGCCTGGCCGAGCAGGTTGAGGATCATCGCCCGCTTGGCGATATACGTTACCGGGCGGATTTCCTTCTTGATCGTCCGCGTGAGAAGCTCGGCCGCGAGCAGGCCGCGCTGGCGTTGGTCAATGTGCGGATAGGTCTGGTAGCCGACGATGATGTCCGCGTACTCGGCCATCTTCGGCGACAAGTTGCCGTGATAATCGAACGACACGGCCATCGGGATCTTGGGAAATGCCTCGCGGATGCGGCGGAGAACTTCGGTATCGCCGCTCAAGTGCTTGCCCGTGACCATCGCGCCGTGCAGGGCGATCAGCAGGCCGTCGATCGGCTGCTTCTTGGCCGCGGTGATGATGCCATCGACAATTTCGTCGAAGATGTCGTCCGCGACGGGACCGGCGGGGTTCGCCCAGGCCATCACGGTCGGGACGATGGAATAGCCGTATTTCTCGGCACCACCGATGAAACCACCGAATTCGTGATAGGCATCCTTCCAGACTGGCAGCATGTCTGGACCCGAGGACATGCTCCCCTCCGCGAACCGCGTGCGATCGGCCGCTTGCGGCGCGAAGGTGTTCGACTCATGCATGATGCCGCCGATGGCGATGTTCATGAACGGCTCCGTGTTGGAAAAGAAATCAACGTGTCTCTTGTTCGTAGTGACCCGCTTTAGCGGGTCGAGCACCCAGACCCGCTAAAGCGGGTCACTACGAACCAATGGGCCGCACGGTCACCCCATCGCCTTCGATGTGGTGCAGCAGGTGGCGGGAGATTCGGCAGCGGATCGTGACCTCGTTATCCTTATATTCCTGATGGTAAATCTCGGCATGGGCGCTGAGGTAGGCGATCACCTTGCCGTTGCTCTGGTTGGTGTGCACGTCGGCCTGGATGAAGTCGGCGGTCAGCGTCTCGATCACGGCATCGCGAAGACTATCGAGCCCCTCGCCGGTCGCGCCGCTGATGGCGACAGCTTTCGGGTGATGGGCCATCAGAATATGCAAGTTCGAGCGATCGGCGATCCGGTCGATTTTGTTCAGCACCAGGATCGTCTGCTTCTTGTCGCACTCTAGTTCTTCCAGAACCTTGTTCACGGATTTGATGTGCTCTTCCGCCGCCGGGTTGCTGGCATCGACGACGTGCAAAAGCAAACGGGCCTGGCGTGCCTCTTCGAGCGTGGCCTTGAATGACGCGACCAGGTGATGCGGCAAATCGCGGATGAAGCCGACGGTATCGCTCAGGAGTACTTTGCCCCAGTCCTTCAGATGCCACTGCCGGGTGCGGGTGTCGAGCGTGGAGAAAAGCTTGTTCTCGACGTAAACGTCGGCGTGCGTGAGCGTGTTCATCAGCCGGCTTTTGCCGGCATTGGTGTAGCCGACGAGCGAGACCGTGTGCTCTTCAAATCGGGCGCGAACTTCTCGCTCTTTACGGGCTTGAACGATCGATAGG
The DNA here is from genome assembly GCA_021413475.1 of Planctomycetota bacterium. Classification (GTDB taxonomy): domain Bacteria; phylum Planctomycetota; class Planctomycetia; order Gemmatales; family Gemmataceae; genus JAIOQJ01. The sequence continues at coordinate 19,389 of JAIOQJ010000301.1, forward strand.
CTCTTTTTCAAATCGCGGATGCGGCCGCCGACGATGCGGCGATCCGTCTCAAGCTGCGTTTCACCAGGGCCGCGATTGCCGATGCCGCCGCCTTTCTGACGCGACAAGTGGGACCACATCTGTTTCAGCCGAGGCAGCGAGTATTCGAGCTGGGCCAGTTCGACTTGCAGCTTTGCTTCCGGCGAGCGGGCTCGCGTGGCGAAGATATCGAGGATCAATTCGCTACGGTCGAGCACCTTGACTTGCAGGGCTTTTTCAAGGTTACGCGCCTGGCCCGGCGACAGGTCGTTGTCGAAGATGACGACATCCGCCGCGGCCGCCTCCGTGAGGTCCTTCAATTCCGCGAGTTTGCCTTTGCCGATGTAGGAAGTGGTCTGAATATCGAGCCGCTTCTGGGTGAGCTCGCCGACCACGCGGGCCCCGGCTGTGGTCGCCAGACCGCGGATTTCGTCGCACGGGTCTTCGCTAAGCCAGGGCCGATCCGGGAGCGATACGCTCACGAGAATGGCATTTTCCAAAGAGACCGAAACTTTGTCGCCGCGAGCATGATCGAACGAGGTACTGATACGCGGATCTCCCGTTGTATACTACGTACATGCGAATGATGCCGTGAAGCCATACGGGAACGTCGCGGATAGCACAAGCGCTCCGCTCCGAAGACTCCGCGTCGCGGCTTCACGGGACGACTATATCTTATCCCCCTGGCCAGGCAAAATGAAATCCCTTCAGCTTGAAATCCATCAAACCCCCGACAAAGGCCGTGGCGTTTTTGCCGGGGAAGCGATCGCGCGCGGTCGTCGTATTCTGGAATTTCAGGGGACCGTTCTCAAGAGTGCGGAGTTGACGGACGACATGCTCGCGATGCAAGTTGGCCCGGACGATTGGCTCTGTTCCGATGGCTCGCTGCTCGACGACTGCGTGAACCACTCGTGCGACCCGAACGCGGGTTTTCTCGATGGCGAACCGGCGCTTTTCGCATTGCGCGACATCGCGGCTGGCGAGGAGATTACCTGGGATTACTCGACATCAATCGGCGAACCAGGGTGGACCCTGGAATGCCGTTGCGGTTCGCCGAAGTGTCGCGGGGTAGTGCGTTCGTGGGGAGAATTGGAGCCCGCGGAGCAAGTGCGCCTGCGGGCGATTGTGTTGAAATACCTACGCGTCTAAACGCCGCGCTTCCGCCAGCGGCGGACGGCGACGGTACCAAGACCGATCAATCCGAGCGCCAAGGCCGTCGGTTCGGGAACCTGCGGGGGATCGACTTCCGAGAGCTTGACGAGGACACAGGCGCCGTTATCTTCGCAATACTCCGAAGTGATGGTTCCGTCGGCCGAACCCGACAGGCCAACCAGTTCGAGTTGGTACGATTTGCCGTCGGCAGCCGTGAAAATCGACTTGCCGCCCTGATCGAAAGTCGCTGTCAGCGACCCGTCACCATGAAGAGAAAGTTGCGTGGCGAAGTCGAAGCTAGCCGGTCCCAGGTTCGGTTGTTGAAAATCAAGATTGACGCGGAAGGTCACTTCATTCGGAATGTTGGTCGGTGCACCATTCCACACATAGGCATTGCCGATCGAGAACGTTTGACCCGAAGTGGCGGAGAACGTGCTATCGCCCCACCAATGGAGAGAGGCATGATTCGACGTGCCGAGGGACAGGAAATCAGTTCCCGCTCCGCTGGACGTGCCGCCTTGAGGATTAACCCACTGAATCGACAGGTTCCCGGAGTAAGTGATCGGCTCAGCCGAAGCGATCGTAGTTCCGGTGACAATGGCGAGGATGGCGAAGATGTAGGAATGACGCATCATAACGGGCCTCCTTACCCGGTCGAGCAGGATCATCAAAACACGCATTTCGATTCAAGTCACGGCATCCTATGCCATCGGTGAAATCCACACAAGCCGAAGTTTCCCCCGCCATCTTCCTAGTCCCGCGCGGCATATCCAATCGCTGCTTCAGGTGCGACCGTTCGAACCCTCATCCCCATTTTTACAATCTGGTATGAACGCCCTTCGCGGCACGGTAGTTCTTACAATTCGCGATCGAAACGTGGCGCAATCCGTTCGAGCGGTTCGATCCGTAAGTGCCTTACGAGCCTTGCGTTCGGCAACCCTTCTCTGTCTTTTTCCGCTTGCCAATCGCTCTCGGCTCACCTTTTGCGGTTAGACTTCCCTCGAACAAGTTCCCGTCGATGGTTGGACCGAAATGGTCAACTCGAGGAACCTGACCTGGAGGTCTTGGGTATGGCGACCCGCTTGTGGATTCTCGGAACGATCACCGCCCTGCTGGCTACCGCTGGGACGAGCGATGCCGCGGCCAAGGTGCAGACGGCGAACTTCATCGTCGAGGCGCCGACTCAGGAAATCGCTCAGGAATTCGCCAAGCTCTCCGAGCATTTCCGCAAGCAGAAGGCCCTCGAATGGTTGGGCCGCGAGATGCCGACCTGGGCCACGCCCTGTCCCCTCCGCGTTTCAGTGACGATGAGCGGTGCCAAGGGGGCCACCTCATTCATCTTCCCCGAAGGCCAAGTTTCCCAGACGATGTTCATCGAAGGCCCGCTCGATCGGCTGCGGAACAGCGTCCTGCCGCACGAGATCACTCACACGGTCCTGGCCCATCACTTCCGCCGCCCGGTGCCGCGCTGGGCAGACGAAGGGGGCTCGGTCTATTCCGAGGATGAACTCGAACGGACCCGCCACGACCGCATGTGCCGGGACATCCTGAACGCCGGCCGAGGCATGCCGCTGCGACGGCTCTTCAACCTGAAGGATTACCCGAGTGATGTAATGGTGCTTTATGCTGAGGGCTATTCCGTCAGCAAGTACCTGATCGAAATGAGCGACCGGCAGACGTTCCTCAACTTCGTCGGCCACGGTATGCAATGGGGCTGGGACGACGCCGCCAAGACGCACTACCAGTTCAAGACGATCGATGAGATGGAACAGGCCTGGCTAGATCATCTGCGCAAAAACAAGGGCTCGGCCATCGCCAAGAACACGGTTCCGAACCCCGACACGAAACTGGTCGTCCGCCAGAGCTTGCCTCCGGTTCAGCCTCTGCTCGATCCGTCTCCGTTGAGCCGTGGTAACAACACGTCGTTCGGGAAAGAAACGGTAAGCTTCGGCGATCAAGGCAAACAGCAACCGGCCGCCCGCCTCGGTGATCCGATGCCGATGACGCCGATCGTTCAGGGACCGACGCAGGCTTCTCTTTCGATGAACCGCCCGCGGAATTCGCCTCCGCCGGTCGTCCTCTTCCCGCCCGAACCGCTGCCATTGCGATAGCAAACGATTTGGCGAGCCGGGCCGCGAGAGCGGCCGGAGTATGATTGGAATACTCCGGCCGCTCTCGCGGCAAGGCTCGCCAGAACCCACATCTTTCCGCCGATTTCGCGCAAGCCAATTCAATTCCCGCGTTCAATCTGTTAGACTGAGGGAAGATCCCTAAAGGCCGTCAGGATTTCGGCAGTCAGCTCCCCTTGCGGAGTTCGGCGTCAGAACCCTTTCCGGCCGGAGAGTCTTCCCATGATTCGTCACCTATTTGCATACATTCTCATCGGCGTCCTCAGCATTCAATCCCTGGCGGACGGGAAGCCAGGCGCACCGGGCGGCGGCAGAGGTGGAGCGAGACCGGCAGGCCCCGCACCTCGGCAAGGACCTGCTCCCGCGATCAGATCCGCGCCTCCACAAATGAATCGGCCGATCGCTCCCGCGCCACGCCCCCAACCCATTCAAGCCAAGCCGTTGCCGGCCATCGCCCGTCCACCGGTGAACATCGCGCCGGCGAGGCAGTTGCCGGCCGTCGTGAATCCCACGGCGATTGCCCGGCCACCCGTGAATCTTAACAACGTGAAACCACCGGCGTTCGTCAACCCTACGGCCATCGCTCGTCCGCCCGTGAATCTCTCGCCGAACCAAGTGAATCCGACCGCGCGCTCTCGGCCGCCGCTGAATTCAAATACGATCGGGCGTCCGCCGTTTAACCCGAACACGACCGCTCGGCCGCCGATCAACCCGACGAATGTCGCGTGGTCGAATCGTTATCCGAACGGGGCGAATCGGAACAACTACAATCGGAACAACGGCTGGAACGGCTACGGCATCGGACTCGGAATCGCCATCGGCGTGGGCCTGAGTGTGCCGTTGATCGGCACCCCGTCGTATTTCGAACCCGCGCCGATCTATCCGGAACCGATCCCAACATTGGCCCTGGCCCCCTCTCAGAACAATTCCGCCCCAAGCGAGAGCGGCCTGCGGATCGACGAACTCGTTGACGGCGGCGTCGCGAAAGACGTCGATCTCCGCCCGGGCGACGTCATCGTCGGCGTCGGCAAAATCCGTGTGCAAACCTTCGAGGAACTGAAATTGGCCCTCTCCCTCGCCAATGGCGAAGTGGACATCGTCTTCATCAACGGTGAAAGTGGCAAACTGGAACGCTTGCCGCTGACGCCGAATGAGGGGAAGATCGGCGTGGCGGTGGTGCCGGTGGAATTGAAGTAAGAAATCACTGGCGGATGAAAAAAGGCCGGCGTGGAAGTCGCTGTTATGCGACATCCACGCCGGCCTTTCGTTTCGAACTTCATCTCTATAACCCAAAATCACTCGGCAAATGCCGCCACACGCTGTGGATGTGATTCGCCGGGTTGCCCGAGCCGTCTGCCTGCACGTTCAGGAACTCCACCAAGAACGACGGCCCGTGGACGCGGTACTTGTATGGCTTGCCGGGGGTGGGGTCGCCGGTGTAGGCGAAGAAGACTTTGTCCATGCCCGCTTGCTTGGCGGCGTTGAATTCGGCGGCACCGATGTTGTCGGGCATGCGGTCGGTGTAGGCCTTGATGAGTTTGAGCAGGGTTTCCTTCTGCGTTTCCGTCAAGTTCGAGCCCAGGATGCCGATTTGCTTGCCGGGCGACGGGGCGGGCGTGTTCTCGGCCACTTCGTTCAGGGCTTCATCCTTCTGGTAAGCCGATTGCTTTTGGTCGGCACTCAGCGACTTGATCAGATCGCGGGCCAGATCCTCGATCTCCGGCAGCGTTCGCAGGCCTTTCTTTGGGCCGTCTTTCACCTCGGCGGGATTGGCACCGAACAGGAACGGCGTGACCGACGCAACCTGGCCGCGGTCCATCGTGAAGTTCACCGAGAGGTGATGGCCTTCGAAACGCCAGCCCCACTTGCCGGTCTTCGACGGCTTGCCGAAGACGCTGACGAAATACCATTCCGGGTTGCGGATCATCGCATTCTTCTTGGGCGGCTCGACCGCTTTGAGAATCGATTCCAGGCTCATGATCGTCGTGGCCTGATTGAAGCCCGACTTGCTCGTTCCGCTGCGGAGTAGGTCAAGAGCGAGCTTCTTCTGCTGCTCGTTGAGGTCCTCGAAGGGAATACCCTTGCGTGTATACTTCTTGGTTTCGTTGTTCTGCTGCGGCGTGAAGAACCAGGCGACGCGATGCTTGTCGTCGAAATCGAAGATGGCTTTCTTCTTTTGCTCCTCGGTGAGCGAGGCGAGGAATTTCTCCGCCGCGTCGGTCATCACGACCGAGGTAGGTGCCTCTTCGCGGGAAAGTAGAGCCAAGCTCGTCAATCCGCCGACGGCGACGAGAGCGAGCAGAACACGCATCAATTTCATTGGTAATCCCCTTTATTGGACGGCCTGGGAAGGCCGTCCTACGGCAGCGCAATCTTCGTAGGATGGCCTTCCCAGGCCGTCCTACCGCGCAAAATCAACATACGCGATTGCGTTACGAGGGGAAACGGTGGAGTAGGGGATTTTTCAGCCGGCCAAAGTGACATCGTCGCAAAATCGTGGAGGTCGCGGTCGATCGACGGTCTTGGCACCCGCGTTCTTGACGAAGACGACCTTGTGCTCGCAGAGCACGATCACGTCGCCGTCTTTCAGTTTGACGGAGCCATTGAGTTGTTTGCCGTTGATCGTCGTACCATTCTTGGAGGCGACATCGTGGAGTTCGACGGAAAGGTCGCTATGAACGACAATTGCACAATGCCGGCGGGAAACAGTCGCATCGTCGAGAACAATATCGTTGTCGGGAAGACGGCCGATACTGTTCAGCCCGACTTTCAACCCGAACTGCTTGCCTTTATCGAGCAACCAACAATCGCAACTCGTGGTGGACTTGGAGGAGGTTAAAGTGTTGTCCCCTGCTAAGTTGATGCACAGATCGCCGACCAGCGTGCGCGTCCCGATCGCATTCTGGACGCGCTGCCTGGCCCGGCGGAATTCATTCCGCCGAGGAGCTAGCTCCAGATGAATGCTTTGCAGACGGGGGTCGAACATGTTTGATCGGCCTTCAATATGTGCTTATCACAATTCATTCTCTACCCGAACGGTAGGCTATGTCAAGATCGTCGTCAGAATCTTGGTGGATTATAGCGAACAGAATTCGCGCCCGTCCTGAATTTTCATGAGGTGGTAGTAATTAAAGTACTCATCACGCTCCGCGTGATGTTCTTTCGCCAAACGGAACATTTCCCGTGCATCAAAGTACATCACGCGGAGCTTGATGAGTACTTTCATTACGTTCGGTTTGCGGTATTCACTCCCCGAAGGAAATCTCCAGGATCTTAAAGCGCATGACACCGCGCGGGGCCTCGATCTCGGCGACTTCGCCCTTCTTCTTGCCCATTAAGCCCTGGGCAATCGGGCTAGAAGTGAGAATCTTGTTCTCATCGGGATCGTCCTCGCCAGGGCCGACGATCAGGAAGGTTTCGTCGTCCTTGGAATCGAGATCCTTAACGACGACCTTGGAACCAAGCACCACGATATCGCGCGGCAACTTGGTGGGATCAATGATCTCGGCACGCGAAAGTTTTTCGCTGATCAAATTGATCCGCGCTTGCAGCATGCCCTGATCCTCGCGCGCGGCATGGTACTCGGCGTTCTCGCTGAGATCCCCCATCTCGCGCGCGGTGGCCACGCGTTTGGTGACCTCGATCATGTCGATGTCGCGCATCTGGGTCATTTCCTTCTTGAGCTTCTCGTAGCCTTCGCGCGTCATCGGGATTCGTTCGTTCGACATCTTGCGTTCTCCTAATTGATCCGAGGCCAGTCTCTACGGAACCAACCCGTGCGAATTTTTTGCTTCGCTTGGTTTTAGCCCCGGATGGGGCGTCGGAATGTAGCCACGGGTGGAGCGAAGCCCGCCTTCAGGCGGGCGAAGCGGAACCGGTGGTACACCGTCGCCCTCGCGAATCGCCCCGGTAGGGGCGAGGGAATTCCTCCGCCCCCACCGGGGCGGAAGAGGTACTTGTTTTTTCCACGGGTTCCGCTTCGCTTCACCCGTGGCTACATTCCGACGCTCCTTCGGAGCTAGGACAAAAGCCAAAACACCTAAGGAATCCAACTCGTCTCCGCCGTCACACTGGCGCAAAACTCGGCCAGGATGCGGGCGGCGTTGTTCAAATCGTCCAGGTGGACGACCTCCACGGGGCTATGCATGTATCGATTCGGGATACCAATCAGCGCGGTGGCCACACCATCTCCGCTGATCTGGATGGCGTTGGCGTCGGTACCCGTCGCGCGGGCAACGCCACGCACTTGCACCGGAATCGACAATCGCTCGGCTGCGGCTTCGAGTCCTTCGAGCACGCGCGGGTTGATGTTCGGCCCGCGGAACAAAACAGGGCCGGCACCGAGTTTGACGTCGCCGAGTTGCTTCTTCTCGTTGCTCGGCGTGTCGGTCGCGTGGCAGACGTCCACCGCGATGCCGACGTGCGGCTTGATGCTATGGGCACTCGTCGAGGCACCGCGCAAGCCGATCTCTTCTTGCACGGTCGAGACCGAATATACCGCTGCTTGGCGTGGTCGAGCGTGCAGCAACCGAAGCGATTCCATGACCACCCAAAGACCGACTTTATCGTCCATCGCCGGCGAGGCGGCCAGGCCGTTTCGCAATGGCCGATAGCCAAGGCTGATCGTCGCCGGATCGCCGTGCTTGACGAGCGACGCCGCTTCCTCAAGATTCTTGGCACCGATATCGACCCAGACATCCGTGAACAGCGGCACCTTCATGCGCTCTTCTTGCGTCAGCAAATGCGGTGCCTTTCGAGAAAGAACCCCCTGGATGGGACCATTTTTCGTCCAGATGGTCAGGTACTGGCCGAGCAGAATTTGCATGTCCCAGCCGCCGATCGGCTGAACGTACAGATAGCCCTCGGCATCGATGTGCTGGACCATCAGGCCGATCTGATCGCAGTGCCCGGCCAGCATGATCTTCACGGGGCCGACGGTCCGTTCCCTGGGGAACAGGGCGGCGATCACGTTGCCGTGCGAATCGGTGGTCACCTCGTCGGCGAAGTCCCCCGTCCACGAGCGCACGACGTCCTGGATGGGCCGTTCGTAGCCGGAGGGGCTCGGCATTTCGAGCAGTTGTTTCAGGAAGTCGTGGGAGCGTTGTTCCATCCGCGTTTGTCTCATCGGGTCTTCAACGCGGAACCGCGACGCGGCAGGGGACCGGGGTGCCGTCACCCATCCCCTGCCGCGTCGCGGCACGCGAGGTCAATCAAGATAGATATTAGTATCTATGCCGCGAACGTGCATGGCAAGGGCAAGTGGGGGAGGAGTGAAGACAACGGGTACTTCGTAGGACGGCCTTCCTTGGCCGTCTTGCTCAAACATGGACGGCCAAGGAAGGCCGTCCTACGAATGTGCTTTGCGAA
>JAIOQJ010000323.1 GCA_021413475.1 Planctomycetota bacterium
CAACACCCCGAATAACGTGGCGATGACGATCACCGTCAATACCGCGACTGGCCGTCGGCTCGGTGCGCGCTCTCCTCGATTCGACACGAATGGGACCAGCAACAAAACGATAATCAAAAGTACGGGAAAGACAAGCATCAAGAATGTTTCCGCTGCCGGCGGACTCAGCGAGAGCAAGCCAAAGAGCCAAAGAAACGGCCATTCCGGCCGAGGATTGGCACCGCTCAACGTCGGGTCGGGCGGGCCGCTCGGACCCTTTGGCCCCACGACGGCGGCAATCACCACGACCACCAGCACCGCGAGCGACGACATCAACGCGTCCTTCACGAATGCCTCGCCCAGAAAGGGAACTCCCTTCTTCACTTCCGCCTCATATGCGGCATCGTACGTCTTGGGATCGACTTTTTCGCCGGGTACCGGCGCGGCACTGATGCCGCACTTCAATACCAGCCAAAGATGCACGGCCAGCAGCGATACCAGGATGATGGGAATGACGAAGACGTGCAGCGTGAAGAACCGGCTCAGCGTATCCCCGCCGATAATCGCACCACCCAGTACCAGATCGACGACCCACGGTCCAACACCTGGCACGCGGCCCGCCATCGAGCCGCCCACAGCGAGGCCCCAGTAGGCATCCGGATCCCAGCGCAGAACTTGGCCAGTGAAGAACATTCCCAGCGTGCAAAGCAGCAGGAAAACTCCGACGACCCAGGTCAATTCTCGTGGGTACTTGAACGAGCCGTGCAAGAACACTTGCGCCATATGCAAGAAGACCAACACCATCATGCCCGAACCCGCGTAATAGTGTAGGGCACGCAAGAACCAGCCGAACGGTTGTTGGTAATTCAGATAGAGCAAGCTGGAATACGCCATATCCGCCGAAGGGACGTAGACCAAGGCCAAACCGATGCCGGTGGCGATTTGCACGAGCAAAAGTGTGAAGGAAGCACTGCCGAAAATATACCACCAACCCAACGGTCCCGCGGCGCTCCGGGGTATCGGATGCGTCAGCATCGGCACGATGGTCTCGCGCACTTTTAGGCGTGAATCGAACCAATTGCCGATGAGCCTCAACCAATTCATCGTTCATCCCCGATCCTTCAACGGATTCTGCAATGTCGGATAGTGCGGGGCCTGGATCTCGAGTTTTCCATCGCGCAACTGCCAGGCACACTGGTAAAGCCCGCGCGGCGGTGGGCCCGAGGCTCGCTCGCCATTTTCGTAATAGACGCCGCCGTGGCAAGGACACATGAATAAACCCGATTGCGGAAACCACGTAACCGGACAACCTAAATGGGCGCAATTGACAGAAAAAACGACGAACTGCTCGTTCCCGTCGCCGTTCTTGCCAAGGTTGCGCACGTATACCCCGGTGTTGGCCGTCATGCCGTCCCACGGTTGGCCTAACGGATTCGCGAACGTCTCCAGGCGCGTTTCGCCAACCGGAAATTTGTCAATCGGTCCCAAGTTTACCCACAGGGTGTTGCGTTTACGCAGCGATCCCATCAGATAGAGAATGAACGGTATCGCGAAGGCGGCGGTGGCGAGCAACCCGACGGCAACCGTGATTCCAAGCAGAAGCCATTGGAAAAACGTCCGCCGATCGAGATCCTTGGCAAACGACGATGAGTCGCGGCCGGTGTTGGACATGGTTGCTTCTCTCTCTCGCTTGGCAACACGGCAGCGGCTTACTTCGATCCGCCGATTCGCCAGGAACTCAATAGCGCGTTCAAGTGAACAATATTTTCCGACGTTAGTGCGTGAAAATCATCGGGGCGATCGGTCTTTTGCAAGTAGTTCGGCATCCCCAAATCGCCGCGGCCCGTAATGATGATTCGCCGCAATTCTTGATCGCTCGTGAGGGCCAAGAAGGCTTGATCGTTGATCTTCTTGTGAAGTTTGCCTTCGAAGAACACACCGTTGCCGTTCTCCCCATGACAGGAAGCGCACGCGTTGGCGTAGACTTTGAGGCCCTCGGCCACATTCCCCATCGTAGGCGGGAGAGTATAGGCTGGCACGGAAGCGGGGGCGGGATTGGGCATTCCCCAACACGGCGTGATTGTTCCCTCGCCGGGTTTGCTCGTCACGATGGCGGGCCCTTTGGGCGTGCTGACGATCCGGTACGGCATCCCCTTGATTTCATGCACGAGCACCTGCACCTGGATCGCACTGAGGGGGCCGCCATTGCTGTGAGCAAATGGAGCCATCTGGGTCTTCGGCCGTTCGCCGCTTGGAAGTTTCTCGCCCTGGCGTCCACCGTTTAACACTATTTCCAGTTCGGATTGCGAGACGAGGGCTCGGAACAAGGGATCATTCAATGGCGGCGCGGCGCCTCGCGTTCCGTCCGCCCCATGGCACCCCGCGCAATGCCGGCCGTAGATCGCGTCGAAAGCTAGTTCTCGCTCCGCGGGCACTGGCATGTCGGCGGGATTCGGTTTGCCCGGCAATTGGCCATCGCAACCGGTGCCCAGCATGGCGCAGACATTGAGAAGGATGATCGGTAAGAAGCGGCCAGGATCGGTCACGTCGGCTTTCCTCAGCGGGAGAACGATTCGGTATCCGGCCCCGTTCCCTTGGGCGGCACATTGATTTTTTCCGTGCGAATCACCACGAGCGCCGCCGTGATGCCGAAAACGAACTGCGAAGCGATGAACCACGGCCAATCCACGTCCTTCTGCAAAACTGGATTGACCACGCCCATCAGCCCGTAGCTGATGCCAGTCCACATCAATGGCATCAATACGCCACCCCAGACGAACTGCCCACCGCGGATCGGCGGCAGCGTCGGCAACAACACTCCATAGATCAGGCCGAGCACGATCGACATGATGCCGTGGATCACGATGCCAACGAGCAAGAGCGGCAGCCGAAATTGCTCCTGTTCCGCGGTCGTCATTTGATCGACACCGGCCCAGACCATCCCGGCCAGCAGGTTGATCGGATACCAAATGCCGTGGCCCTTCAACAGGCCCCACGCCAATGCGGGAATCGGCATCAACAACCCGCCGAGCAAGCCCCCCTTGAGGCCCGCCGAGATGGGATGTACCTGCAACGGCAAGCGCAACCGATAGCCGGGCATTCCCTGATGCAAATGCTCGACCGCCTGCAAAATCGGCGTGATCGTTCGCGGCCGTTGGTCGGGATGCGCGCGTTCTTCGTGAAAATGCCCGCGCCCTGGTAGCAGTTGATTGATCCACGCCGCCAGGCCCGCGAACATCACCACGCCGCCGACTACGGAGATCGCATTGCTGAGCGCCAAACCCGCGGCTGCCAGCACGATCCCGGTGGCCAGGATCACCGGTGCCGCGGTGGGACGCGGCATCTCGATCGGTGTTTGCGAATCTTCCGGCATTCCAGTGAATCCTCTCCGATTCATTTCAAATGCGGCATCAGATAGACCACCGAGAAAACCACGATCCACACGGCATCGACGAAATGCCAGTACCAGGAGATAAGCTGCACGCTCTCGTGATTTTTATCGGTCAGGTGGCCCTTGAGAGCAAGCGCTAGCACGATCGCCATCAACAAGACGCCGATGGTGACGTGCAAGGCATGGAAACCGACCAACGTGTAAAACGAAGTCCCGAATAGATTGCGGCTAATAGTCAGATGATGGCGATGGATCAGTTCGTTCCATTCGTGGGCCGTGCCGAGCAAAAAGGCAATTCCCAGAACGATCGTCCCGGCCCACAACCACAAGAACGACGAGCGAAGGCCGTTGCGCAAAGCTCGATCCGCCAGATGGATCGTCACGCTGCTGGCGAGCAGGCAAAGTGTCGTTCCGATCACGAGCGATAAGGAAAGCGCACTTGCGGGTGTTGGACCGCCGAGGCCGCCGGGTTGGTGGTCGCGACCATAAAAGACGACGTAAGCGACGATCAACGTGCTGAAGAACGCGACTTCCGAACAAAGAAAGGTGATGACGCCCCATTGGCCCGTCGTCAATCGCTTTTCGATCGCGACGACGGCGGGCACGGGCACTACTTTCAATGACGAAGTGCCAACTTCACTCACGAATATCCTCCGGGGTGCCGTTCACTCGTATTTCCAGTCCGGGTCATCCGGATGGCGCAGGTCCCACAGCGGCCGGCGGCTATGCACCGTCGGGATAGTCTCGAAGTTGTAAGAAGGCGGCGGCGAAGTCGTGGCCCATTCCAGCGTCCATGCCTGCCAGGGATTGTCGCCGGCGGGTTTCCCTTTCCAGAGCGACACGACTATGTTGTACGCGAAGATCGCGTAGCTCGGTATCTGGATGAGCGAGCCAATCGTCGATAGTTGGTTCCAGATCGCCCAGCCGCGATCGTTCTCGTAGGTGTAGATTCGCCGAGGCATGCCGAGCATCCCGGAGACATGCATCGGCCCGAAGGTGACCATGAAGCCGATGAGCAAAAGCCAGAATTGCCACTTCGCCAACCGCTCGTTCAGCATCCGGCCCGTCGCTTTCGGATACCAGTAGTGGATGCCGGCGAAGACGCCGAAGACCGTGCCGCCGATCAATACCCAGTGAAAATGACCGACGACGAAGTATGTGTCGGAGAGTTGAAAATCGAGCGGAGCCGCCGACAGCAGAATGCCCGTCAATCCGCCGATCAAGAACATCGACAGAAAGCCCGTCGCGAAGAGCATGGGCGAGGCAAACCACAAACGCCCCCCGTACATCGTCGCCAGCCAGTTGAACATCTTGATGCCGGTCGGGATCGACACCAGGAGCGTCGCCGCCGCGAAGTAGATGTCGAGCGTACGGCTCATGCCCACAGCGAACATGTGGTGTGCCCACACACCCAGACTGATAAAGACGATGGCCATCGTCGCCGCCGCCATGAACTCGTAGCCGAAGAGAACCTTGCGGGAGAAGACCGGGATCACTTCCGAGATCATGCCAAAAACTGGCAAAATCAGAATGTAAACTTCGGGATGCCCGAAGAACCAGAACATGTGCTGCCAGAGATAAGCCGAGCCGCCCGTTTGCGGATCGAAGAAATGAGCCCCGAGTTGGCGATCGAGAACGACCATCGTCAGCGAAACGGTCAACGGCGGCATCACCAGAACAATCTGCACCGCGGTCCACAGGATGGTCCAGGTGAAGAACGGCATCTTGCGCATGGTCATCCCGGGAGCACGCATCGCCAGGATAGTGGCAATAAAATTGATCCCCGCGGTCAACGTGCCGATGCCGCTAACGATCAGCCCGAGGGCCCAGAAGTCGGCGGCAGGACCTCGCGCAAAGGTCTTTTCCGTGAGTGGGGAGTAGGCGAACCAACCAAAGTTCGGTCCGCCGCCCGTGGCGAAACTGAAATAGACGAGCAAGCCACCGAAGAGCGTTAACCAGAAACCAAGAGCGTTCAGACGCGGAAACGCCATGTCGCGGGCACCGATCTGCAACGGCACGGCAAAGTTAGCCACGCCAATCAAGATCGGCATGCCGACGAAGAAGACCATCGTGGTGCCGTGCATCGTGAAGAGTTGATTGAACGTGTCCGCTTTCACGATCGAACTATTTGGTTGCAATAGCTGCATCCGCATCAGAATCGCTTCGGCACCGGCGATAATCAGAAAGACCACGGCCATCAGCACATACATGATGCCGATCTTCTTGTGATCGACGGTCGTCACCCAACCGTGGAGAACTTCCATCCAGGAAGGTCGCTTGTCGGTGATTTTGGGGACGACGGTCGCCATTCAGGGGGCCTCGGAATAGCCGCAAGCGGCATCAGCGGAGCGTTTCCAGGTAGTTCAAAATCAAATCGAGTTTCTCTTCACTCAGGCCGAAAGCCGGCATCCGGCAACCCGGTTTCATTTTCTCCGGATCGATTAGCCATGCCCGCAAGTTCTCGCGAGTGTTCGGCACGATTCCCGAGGCGATCGTCTGCCGGCTCATCAGATGGGTCAGGTCCGGTGCGTAAGTCCCGACCGCGCTCGTGCCGCGAATCTGATGGCAACTGGCGCACGATTGCGACAGGAACAGATTTCTCCCTTCCTTCACCGCAGGATCGGCCACCGCGTCTTTTTTCTGATTTTCCACCCAGCGGGCGAAATCATCAGGCGTATCCACGTACACGCGCAGCAACATCTTGGCATGTTGCGTGCCACAGAACTCCGCACATTGGCCCAGATAAAGACCGGTCATGCCTGTTTCAAACCACATGTGATTCGTCCGGCCTGGGATGAGGTCGGTTTTGCCCGCAAGTCGCGGGACCCAGTAGCTATGGCAAACAACGGCCGATTGCAGCGAGAGATAGACGGGCCGCCGTTCACTGGCGATCGAGAAATTGCTCGCCGGCACATGCAATTCGTTGGCCGCGATGAACCCGCATTTTTCGCCGCTGATATTTTCGTAGCGGTATTCCCACCACCACTGATGGCCGATGACTGTGACACGCACCGGCTGTGAATCCTTCGGCGGCTTGTTCGGATCGACTTTGACTTCCCAGAGCGTGCGGGCAATCACGAGCATCATGACAAAGACAATCAAAGCGGGTGCCGCGGTCCAGGCAATCTCGATGGGCGTACTTCCATAAACTTGGGCCGGCTCGCCCGTCCCTTTCGGCGGCCCGTGCCGAAAACGGTAAATCGCGTAGATCAAGATCGCTTCGACAATGACGAAGATCGCCCCGGTGATAGCCAGCATCAAAAACGAAAGAGATTTGATCGATTCCGCTGGAGGCGAGACGGGGTCGAACATCGACAGGTTTTCCGGGACCCGATTTTCGGCCAAGAGCAAGACGGCGAACATCATGCCTTCACCCCGGACTCGTTCCTGGGAATGCGTTGGGAGAGACATCGCACAGATGGGTTTCGTGGTTAGCGATACATATGCAAAGACGACTCGGCAACGGGTATTAGAAGTAGTCCGGTTGCTCTGCAACCAGAAGTGTGGCGACCGGAAATCCGGTTGCGGAGCAACCGGATTACTTCTGAAAGTCCGGAAGTAGACCGTTTGATCTACAACCGGAACCCGGCTACGGAGCAACCGGACAACCTTCAACCCCCTTGCCGTTTCGCCGCTTCGGCAAGCTCCATGAAATAGTGCTCGGAATCGCGGTTGTTCTGGCTGCGGGCCTTCGCGAGAGCTTGCTCCGCAAACAGGATGGCCAAATTGCCTTTCTTCTGGCCGAGCATCGCCTCGATGGCGGGGCCGTAGAATTTCAATTCCTCCGGCGCTCGGCCCAATAGTTCCTGGAAGACCTGATAGGCCTGCTCGGTGTCGCCGCGCTTGGCCAAAAACTGGCCCTTGCGGAGCGTATAATCGTTTCGTCGTTGGCCGTTGTTGGCGTCGGCATCGCTTTTCTCCCCCTGTTCGAGGAGAGCCATCACCGCAGCCGCGTCATTTTCCGCCTGCGCCATTTGGATCAAGTGATTGAATTGCGGATAACGATCAGCAATCGAACTTCCGGCAGGTCGATTCGTCAAATACCGAGCAAACAGGCCGGCCAGAATGCGGTCGTCCTTCTGCAAAGCGGTGCGATAGGCTTGATCGAGTTGCTCGTCGGTGAGGGAACCTGCGTCCAACGCGGCTAATTCCGCGACCGATAGGGTATCGATTTTCAATGCGCCATCCGCGACCGGGGCGGGCCCCTCGGCCGGCAGGCCGAGTTTCCGCCGGAGTTGGTTGAAATCGTAGCAGATCACGATCTGTGTCGTCTTGCCGTCCGAGACTCGCGGCGAAGCACCGATGTAGCACTCCTCAACAAATTTCACCAGCGACATCAACCGCTTCTGGTAAGCTGGCTGAGCCGAAGCATCGAGCGGAGTCAAACCCGACAGAGACTTCAATGGCCGATTGCTCCAGGTCTCCTCGAAAAATACCTGGCCCTGTTGCGTTAGTCGCGGAGCGATTTCTTCGATCTGGGTTTCGCGACTCGGGAAAAGCATCGCCTCCGAAGTGATCTCGGAAAACTGGGGATATCCAGTCTCTTGCATCGGCGGCGAGAGTTCGCCGCCCAGGCGCTGCATCATTTCGTCAGCTACTTTGTCGACGGAACTCTTGCTCTGGCTCGACAGACGAATCAAATTGCGGACGATCATCATGCTGGCGGCCAGCTTGGCAACCGGCGAGCTGAGCTCGGCACTGAATTGAGGCGTCTGTTCCAAAATCAGCGCCGTGAGTGTTCCCCCTTCGGGATCGGATTGAGCCCCGCTGAGCCGGCCGTTGCGTTGCCATTCTTGGATGAGTTCCACGACGGGTTGCGGCTGCTTCAACTGGAAGAAGACGCGGTGCTCGACGTAGTCGGATTGCTCGGCCATCCCCGCGCCACAGCGAAGAACTTCGATGAGCGCGCCGGTCTCTGAAGCCTGTTTGAGATCGTCGTCCAACTCCATCGATTTTTGGAGTGCCTCGATCGCCTTCGGATGGTCGCCAAGCCAAGCGCGCACGAGACCGAGATTGAACCAAGCTGCCGTGTCACTGGCGTCCTTTTCCGTGAGGACCTGAAAGGCGCCGGCCGCTTCGCTCAAACGGCTCATTTCCTTTTCGGGCAACGCGGCTTTCCAGGCTTCAGTACGCGAAGCGTCCGCCGGGCGGAATTGGTAGCCCTGCCAGGCACACTGAGGCAATCGCGATTCGGGACTGAAGAGCGTGCCGAACGCATTCCGCAATGGCTCGGCCGACGGGTCGGCGTGAATGGCTCGTTCCAGGGCCGCCCTTGCCGCGACGGGGCGGTTCATCCGCATTTCAATATCGAAGATGGCCGCGTGAATCTCCGCCAGGACGTCGTTCGCTTTGGGGTCATACAAATCGGCGGCCTTACGAAACTCGATCAGAGCCCCGACGAGCTCTCCCTCGTCTTTCCGGATCATCCCTCGAAGCCAGTGGCCGAGCGGAAAATCGGGATTGATGGCAAACGCTTTCTGAATCGCGTCGTCGGCCTCTTCCGCTTTACCATTCATGTACAGAAGCTCAGCATGATAGCCGAGTGCGGGAGCATTGCCGGGCTGTTGAGTGACCAGTTGCTGGATGGTCCGAAGAGCCACTTCATGTTGCCCCTCCGCATGTTGCGCTCGGGCCTTCTCCACCACATGGAAGTAAGCTTGGCAGCACCATTTGAACCCTTTTCCACTGCCGCACGGACATGATTGATATGGGTCCATGTTCAAACAGCCATTCTGGTAATATAGGTATGAGCTAAACGAATCTTCCGTCTTTAACGACTATTCGATCGAGACAGCATATCAATTTCGATCAAAGCTGAAAACAGCGTGACGAGAATGTTGACCTGCGCGAATTTTCGAATTACTCTTGATGGGACCAGACGGCCGATAATACGGATCCCGTCTATTGTAATCGATTCGCGGCACGATCACTTTCCGTGCACGGCAGGCTCGTCTGGTCATTGGAACATTGAAGAAGGGCTCGATCGCGTAGGCCCTGGAACTCAAACAGCCGAAGGATCTTGCATCCATGGTTAGCAGTGAACTGGGCGCCTGTGAATGGTTCGTCTGGGACCTCCGTCGCAGCGGCTTGATTGATCGTGGGCAACTCGACCAGGTCATTGGCGAGTTTCTCAAGCGCAATCCCCGCGCCGAACCGCCCGCGCTGGCGGACTATCTGGTTGGCCAAGGGATCTTGAGCCCCTTTCAGGCGGAACGAATTTTGACCGGTAAAACGCAAGGGCTCGTGCTCGGGCCTTACGTGCTGGTCGATTCGATTGGTGCCGGAAGCATGGGCCAGGTCTTCAAGGCCTCGTCCAAGACCGACAATCAAATGTACGCGGTCAAGGTCCTGCCGCGCCGCAGCATGTGGAACGTTCGGCTGGCTCGCCGTCAGGTGCGCGCCTTCAGCCAATTTTCGCATGAAGGCGTCGTCCCGTTCGTGGACGTCGGCACATCGGGTGGATTGCATTATCTCGTCTGGCCGTTCATCGAAGGCGAAACCCTCGAAGCCAAGGTCGAACGCGACGGGAAACTGAAACCCGAGATGGTGGCCAAGGTGGGCTTTCAGATCGCGCAGGCGCTGAACATTTGCCATCAGAACGGCATCTTTCACGGGCTCATCAAGCCTTCGAACGTCATGATCACTCGCGACGGTCAGGCCAAAATGCTCGATTTCGGCATCGGTTCCCTCCTCGTCGAGAACGAAGGGGAATCGCTGGTCGATACCATGTCCACCGCGAATACGCTGACGAGCGGCCTGGATTGCTCGAGCCCCGAGAGCATCATGGAGCCGACGAATCGTACCACCGCGGGCGATCAATACAGCCTTGGCTGCGTGCTCTACTTCGCACTTGCGGGCCGATACCCCTTCCCGGATGGAACGGCCGTCGAAAAAATGATGGCGCATCAATTCAAACAGCCGCAATCCCTTCGCGAGATCGTCGCCGGCGCTCCGGAAGGTTTGATCGAAGTGATCGAGAGGCTGCTGCAGAAAGCGCCCGACGCCCGCTTCAGCGGCGTGGACGAACTGGTTGATAACATCCAGATGCATGTGGTCGATTCGATGGCATTCCCGGCTCTGCCGAA
Source organism: Planctomycetota bacterium (assembly GCA_021413475.1). GTDB lineage: Bacteria > Planctomycetota > Planctomycetia > Gemmatales > Gemmataceae > JAIOQJ01. Next base: position 10,456 of record JAIOQJ010000323.1, read on the forward strand.
CTATGCAAACACGAAAATCGCGGCACCCCGACCCGAACCGGTGCGAGCGCACACGCCGCTTCCCGGCCCGACAGGTTTGCCTTTGCCTTCGTTGCCCAAACAGCACACGCAGCCCGTGACCCACATGACCACGGTATCCACGCCACCGCCGATGGCTCCCGTTAACGTGACGCCGCGACAGCCGATTCCGACGAAAGCGCCGCCGACTCCCATTGGCGTCCAGCCGGTACCTGTGCCGAAGCCCCCTTTGCCGACTCGTCAGAGCATGCAACCAGCCGCGCCGTCTGCACCGGTGACGCCTCCATCACTCCCGGCGCAACCAGCGTTGCCGACGCCCGCTCGAGCACAGCCAATGTCCGCTCCTGCCTGGGTGCCGGAAGAACAGCGACGATCCAGTATGGGCCCGATCTTAATTGTCCTGGTCACCGCTTTGGTGACGGTCGCAGTATATATGCTCGGGAAGAATTTCCTTTTCCCAGGGAATTGAGTAGCTTCACTACGAAACCCGGCGACCTGTGCCCTTGGATCCAGGTCGCCGGGTTTCTTCATTTGACGATCGTCATTCTGCCAGTCAATTGATCAAACTGCCAAGTCGTGCTTGATCGCCCATCCCCTGGTTTCCTACAATGCACTCGGGTTCGGCCGTTGTCTCGCGTGGGGCACCGGAGATCAATCGGTCCTTGTCATGGTGAGACTTGGTCACGTCCCCCGTTACCGTGAAGGATCACGCGAGCCAGACTCGCCAGCGGCACCGTCGGGTTGTGGTCCTCGGTTCGACCGGTTCGGTCGGCACCAATAGCCTCGAAGTGATCGAGCATTTCCCAGATCGGCTTGAAGTCATCGGCCTAAGTGCTCACTCGAGTTGGAAAGCCCTTTTTCAACAGGCCACTCGTTTTCGGCCACGCTGGATTGCGTTAAGCGACCCCGAGGCCGAGCGGCAGGCAGATCTTTCGCTGTTGCCGATCGGCACGGAATTACTCACGGGCCCAGATGCGGTCGCGCGAATGTCCGCCGATTCCGATACCGACATCGTTGTCGCCGCGATCGTCGGTTCCGCGGGGTTGGCCGGTACTTGGGAGGCTTTAAGCGCGGGCAAGACCGTCGCCCTCGCCAATAAGGAAACCTTGGTGATGGCCGGCTCGCGCGTCACCGAACTCGCGGCCCGCCGCGGTGGCCGTATTCTTCCCGTCGATAGTGAGCATAGCGCGATCTTCCAGGCATTGGCGGGCCAGCCGAACTCGGCGATCGAACGGCTCGTATTGACCGGAAGCGGCGGCCCCTTCCGAGGAAAGAACCGCGACGAACTGAAGAGTGCCCGGCTTGAAGACGCCTTGAAGCATCCGACCTGGAAGATGGGGCCGAAGATTACCATCGATTCCGCGACGCTGATGAACAAGTCGTTGGAAGTCATCGAGGCACGCTGGCTCTTCAATCTTCCTCCCGAGCAGATCGATGTCATCATTCACCCGGAATCGATCGTGCATTCGTTCGTCGAATTCCGCGACGGGTCGGTGCTGGCGCAACTTTCGCCACCGGACATGCGCTTGCCGATCCAGTATGCTTTGAATTACCCGGATCGCTTGTCCGGCCCGGCCAAGCGGCTCGATTGGTCGAGCTTGCGGGCCTTGCATTTCGAGGCGGTCGATCGCAAGGCTTTCGACGCTCTCGATTTGGGCTACCAGGTGGCACGCTCGGGCGGCACCAGCGGTGCCGTACTCAATGCCGCGAATGAAGCCGCCGTCGGCTTGTTCCTCGAAGGTCGCCTGGCTTTTCTCGATATCGCCCGGGCTTGCAGAGCGGTGCTGGCCCAGCATCCCTTCAGCCCCTCACCCTCGATTGAAGAATTGATGGCCGCCGATCGCTGGGCGCGCCAGGAGGTATCTCGTTGGATACGACAAACCAGCCCGAGTCCGTGAATCCGAACGATCCGCTGCCAAAGGGTCAGAATCCCATGGTGGATCCGGAATCGGAATCCTGGGGCCAGTATCTCAAGGCCAATGCCGGGTCGCTTATTTTTTCCGTGGTCGTCTCGGTGCTGGTGCTCGTTTATCTGAACGTCGTTGACGTCATCAAGGTGGCGATCGGCCTCGGCTTGGTCATTTTCATTCATGAGCTCGGCCATTTTCTCGCGGCCAAGTGGTGTGATGTACACGTCGAGACTTTCAGCATCGGCTTCGGCAAACCGCTGCCTGGCTGCAAGTTCAAATATGGCGAGACCACCTACAAGATCGGTTGGATTCCGCTCGGCGGCTACGTGAAGATGATCGGGGAAGGCGAGAATGCCGACACCGAAGAAGCCGAGGAAGATCCACGTTCGTTCAAGAACAAGCCCGTCGGCCAGCGGATGATTATCATCTCGGCCGGCGTCATCATGAACATCATTCTGGCCTGTATCTGTTTCATCATCGTTTATTCCCACGGAGTCGATGAAAAGCCGCCAATCCTCGGTTGGGTCGAAGCCGGTTCGCCCGCCTGGCAGGAAGGGTTGCATTCGGAAGCGGTCCTCACCGAACTCAATGGCAACAAGAGCCCCGTTTACGACGACATTCGTCCTGACGTGATGGGTAGTTCGAAGGGTGAAAAGATCCGATTCGTCTACCGTGATTCTCCCAAGAGCGAGCCGATCATCGCGGACGTCGAACCGGGGAAGGATTCGGAAGCGCTGTTCCCCGTCGTGGGCGTTGGTCCCGCGGCGCAACTGACGCTGGCCAAGAGCCGGCGCGGCGATTTGAAGCCCTATCGAGCCGGCAGCCCGGCTTCAAAGGCAACCCCACCATTCCAGGGAGGCGATCGGATCATCGCTTGCAGCGACGACCCGAATGACTGGAAGAAGGTAACTCCATTACCTCCCGATCAACGCAACGCCGCGGCAGGGAGGCTCGACTTCTTTGAATTCCAACGTCGCGAGAATCTGATGCGCGGCCAAAAAATGATCATCCGCGTCCAGCGAGGCGACCAGAGCGAGGACATCACGGTCGATCCTGCCTACCATGCCGTTTTCGGCATGCGCATGGCGATGGGACGAGTCGCGGCAGTACGGAAGAACTTCCCGGCCGCCCAAGCGAAAGTGGTATCCCCGGCCGGTGAAGGCGACGGTCTTCAGCCTCGCAAGGTCGATGCCAAGGAGAATTCGGGTGATCGTATCATCGAAGTGGAAGTTGTCGACAATGAGAACAAAAAGATCCGCTGGTCGGCGGGGCAACCCGAGGGAGCCGTTCCCGAGGGAGTGATTGTCAAGCCGCTCGATCCGATGAAACTCCCCTTCGAACTTGAATCTTGGGCTGAAAAGAAGACCGACAATCGCAAGGTGTTAATCACCGTCTTGCGGCCCACGGGACGCAAGGAGGAAAAAAACGAAACCAAGCGAGTGACACTTGAACTCGAATGGAACGAATCGGCTCGTTACGCCCGAGAGTATCTGACGACGCCGAATTCTCCCCTTTCCATCCCATGCCTGGGCTTGGCCTATTTCGTTGACGCGGTGGTCGAAGCGGTCGATGACGGCAGCCCCGCAGCGGCCGCCAAGATGCAGAAGGGTGATCTCATCAAGGAAGTCCGCTGGAAGTACAAAAACACCAAAGGCGAGTTCAAGCAAAGCCGCTGGCAGGAAATCAAGTCTAACCAGTGGGCTTACGTGATGAATGAACTCCAAACCGCCGAGATCCCGGAGATCGATCTCAAGATCGAAAGAGGCGACGGCGTAATCGAAGTGACGCTGAAAGCGGAAGAAGACAAAACCTGGCCAATCTCCGACCGCGGCCTTTCCTTCACATTCGACACACGCCAACAAAAGGCGACTGATCTCGCTGATGCCCTCGGCCTCGGCATTCACCGCACCATCCGCACCGTTCGCATGATCTACCTGAACCTGTACGCCATGGTCTTCGGCCGCGTTTCCGCCTGGACGATGAGCGGCCCGTTGACCATTGCCGATGTGTCGTACAAAATCGCAGGCGAGGATCTATGGCAGTTCATCTTGTTCATCGGCATGATCAACGTGAACCTGGCCATCATCAACTTCCTGCCGATTCCTGTCCTCGACGGCGGCCATATGGTCTTCATGATATACGAGAAGATCCGCGGCAAACCGGCCCCGGAATCGGTCCTTGCCGCCGCGATGTACACGGGGCTCTTCCTGATCCTGGCACTAATGTGTTTCGTTTTGTTCTTGGACGTGAAACGTCTTTGGCTGTGATGGAAGGTGCTTGTCGGGAAAGCGATGTGGGTAAAAAGCGAGAGGGCCGCGTCTATGACGCGACCCTCTCGCTTTTTACCCACTACACATTTCACGCTTCGAGGTAGCGAACCAAAAGCGGATCGAGTGAATCGCCGGTGAAGAGAATCACGTACGCCTGCTTCATCGGTTGCCCAGGCTCGCGGAAAATTTTGATCTGCTGGCCGAATCCGAGACTACCGCCAAAGTTCTCAGGCAAATTGGTCAGGTCGAAATCGGGCTCGCGAATGATAAACACCTGGGCATGGCACTTCTGCTCGACATTGCTGTAGTAAAGCGTCGGCACCTGTTTGCCCTGCACGGTCGTCATCCCGTGGAAGGCAAGCAAATGCGGATTGAAAGGGACGGGTGCCTGATAGCGAATTCCCTGGGTGGCCAGCCATTGATCGAGCTTATCCTGCCGCCCTTCAAAATTCGGCCCGGATTGGTGAACGAGTTCATTCAGGTCGAGTCTGGCTCGATTCGCCGGCTTCCAGGTGAGGATTCCGACCGCGAAGATCACGCAGGCAGCGGCGGCGGCGGCATAAAAGAACCGCTTCCGCTGCCAAGCACCTCGTTGAGTCGCCAAACGATCAAAAATTCGAGCTTTCAGATTGGCCGGAACGGGAACCGCCTTCATCGCCTTGGCGATTGGGGCGTCATATTGCTGTTCGAGAAGAACTAGCCGTTGGCAATCGAAGCAAGATTTCAAATGCTGGTCAAGCGAGGCCGCATCATCGCGCGGCAGTTCCGAGACGCGCTTACCGCGTAATTCAGAGAGCAAGCGAGCGGTTCTACAGTCCATTCTTAGCCCTCCCAGCGCTACCTTTGACGTCTGTTACTTTGCCATCGACCAATTCGCTCGACTCCGACAATTCTGGCATCAGCTTTTGCCGGAGGAACCCCTTGGCCCTGGCTAGTCGCGACATCACGGTGCCAATCGGCAGGTCCATTTGCTCAGCAATATCGCGGTAACTGAACTCTTCAAAGTAAAACAAGATGATCGGCGTACGAAACTCTTCGGGCAACTCGTCGAGAGCTTCCTGCAGGCGTTCCGGTTCGATATCGGGCAACTCTTCTGGGGCAGTTTCGGGCAATTCGGCAACCGCATCGAGGGGCAAAACCATGGCTCTTCAGCATCCTTCGTAATCTATACTTGCAC
>JAIOQJ010000324.1 GCA_021413475.1 Planctomycetota bacterium
ATTTGAATTGAAGACTCCGGCCTCTTACGGGAGCCGGCTCGCCAAGACGCAGAATTACGGTACAAACGATCACATCGTCCAGAAAAGAAATCTCACTCCCAGAAAATGATTCGAGCTGGCCTCGGTCAAGATCCGATGGTACATTGATTTAAGTTGATTCCCACCACTACGCCCGTTTATATCCTGCCGATCCTTCCGCAAGGAGCATGTTCATGAGCCGTCACCTGGGCTCTCGCACTGGTTGCAATGACTTCAAAAAGACGCTGCAGCATCCCGATCGCCGTAGCTTCGTGAAGGCCGGCATGCTCGGCACGATGGGTCTTACCCTGTCCGATGTGCTGCGCGCCGAGGCTTCCGTCACCACGTTGAAGCCGGCGACCAGCAAGTTGAATTCGGTCATCATCCTGTGGATGCGCGGCGGTCCTTCGCAACTCGACATGTGGGATCCCAAGCCGGACGCTCCGGACGATTACCGTGGCGAATTCCAGACCATCGGCACAAAGGTCCCGGGCGTCAACCTCACGCATCTACTGCCGATGTCCGCCAAGATGATGGACAAGTGGTCGATCATTCGCAGCTTGCATCATCACGACGCGGGCCACTCGACCGGCGACCAGATTTGCTTCACCGGTTACAACTCCGGTCCTCGGCCGGATGAGAACATTCACCCGTCGTGCGGTTCGATCGTCTCCAAGCAACTCGGCCATCAGTCGCCGCACTTGCCGGCCTATGTCGCGATCCCGCGAATGGTGCCGGGAACGAACTCCGCCTACCTCGGCGTTTCGCACAAGCCGTTTGAAACTCAGGCCGATCCGGCCGCTGACGGCCCGTTCCGGCTCCCCAACTTCACGCTCCCCGACGGCGTCACGATGGAACGGGTGGGTGATCGCAAGGGATTGCTCAGCAGCTTCGACTCGATGCGTCGCGAAGTCGATACGTCCGGCCAGTTCGAGGCCGTCGATCGGTACAAGCAGAAGGCCTGGGACATCCTGACCACGCCGCAAGCTCGCGATGCGTTCGATCTCGACAAGGAACCGCAAAGCGTTCGGTCTCGTTACGGTTTCATGCCGGCTTTTGATCCGGGTGCCGCCGACCGATGCGGTGCTCAGAACTGGGCCCAGCGTATTCTTCTGGCCCGCCGGTTGGTGGAAGCCGGTGTGCGGCTCGTGACCGTGGACTGCCGCTGGTGGGACACGCATGTGAAGGGCTTCGAATCGCTGAAACTCGGCTTCCTCGATCGCTGGGATCGTGCTTACACGGCATTGATCGAAGACCTCGAAGTCCGCGGCCTTCTTGACACGACGATGGTGCTGGCCTGGGGTGAATTCGGCCGTACGCCGCGCGTCAACGCCAACGCCGGCCGCGATCATTATCCGGGCGTCTTCAGCGCGGCCATGACCGGCGGCGGCATCCGTGGCGGCGTGGTGGTCGGTGAGTCCGACGCCAAGGCCGCGTTCCCCAAGACGAATCCCAAGACGCCGCAAGACGTCCTCGCCACGATCTACCGCCACCTCGGCGTCGATACCGCGACCGACTACATGAACAACGGCCGACCGGTCCCGGTTCTGCCGAGCGGCAAGCCGATTGACGAACTGTTCGCGTAAACGGTTTTCATCGCACGACACGCCAGCAAGGGGATTCTCCGCCCCTTGCTGGCGTGCTTTGAAGTTGCGAGCTTTGAGCCTTTCAGGCTCAAAATCCAAAATTCTGAAAACCCAAACAAAAAAGCGCACCTCCAAAACTGGCGCGTCGGGCTATTGAACGCCCGCGCTCGCCCGCCGCCTGAAATCACATTTTGCCGCTTCTCCCTTCGCGATCCCCCGGTTATGCTATCTCTGCTAATAACTCAGGGGAATTTTGCTCATGCCCGATCCCGTTAAGCCTTCGAAACTGCCTAACTCGATACCCGATCTTCTGAACACGCAGTCGAGCGTTCAGAACGACACCAACAGCTATCACTCCGGTGACGACACGGACGACAAAATCGACGTGCGCTCGTTCCTGGCACCGGCCCAGGGCGAGGGCGAGTTAGGCCGTCTCGAACGTTACCGCATCTTGAAAGAACTCGGCCACGGCGGCATGGGCATGGTGCTGCTGGGTGAAGATGCCAACTTGCGGCGGATGGCCGCCATCAAGGTGATGTTGCCGAAGTTCGCCAAGGCCGCGACGGCCCGCGAACGTTTTCTCCGCGAGGCACGGGCGGCCGCCAAGCTCAACCACGACAACGTTGTGCGGATCTATCAAGTCGATGAAGCGAACGGCATCCCGTTCATCGCCATGGAGTTCCTCAAGGGTGCTCCGCTTGATCAGTACTTGAAAGACAAAGGTGAACTACCGCTCGGCATGGCCCTGCGCATCGGCCGTGAGATCGCCGAGGGGTTGCAGGCGGCCCATGCCGAAGGGTTGATCCATCGCGACATCAAGCCGGCGAACGTCTGGCTAGAAGCTCCGAAGGGTCGCGTCAAGATCCTCGACTTGCTCCGAAGGGTCGCGTCAAGATCCTCGACTTCGGCCTGGCCCGTGAAGAGAACGACGACGCCCACATTACCAAGAGCGGCGCGGTGGTCGGCACGCCTGCCTTCATGTCACCGGAACAGGCCTACGGCAAGCCGCTCGATCCGCGCAGCGATCTTTTCAGCCTGGGCGTGGTTCTTTATCGACTCTGCACCGGCGAGCAGCCATTTACAGGGCCGAACACCATGGCCGTGCTCATGGCCCTGGGCACCCACAATCCGCCGCCGGTTCGGAAGGTGAACCCGAACGTGCCGGTGGAACTGGATCGGCTCATTCAGCGTTTGATGGAAAAAGAACGCGAGAAGCGGCCGGCCTCGGCCGAGGAAGTCGCTGACGCACTGGCGGCGATCGAGAAACCGACGAACTCCGGTGTGCCGGAAGTGATGTACATCGCCCCGATCGCAACGGCCGTGGAAAATCCGTTCGCCGACATCGACCATACCGATTACCAGAATCCGGCGAGTTCGGAACCGTCAGCGCCGGCAAGTTTCAAGAACAAAGCCAAGAAGGCGAGCCCGGTCGCGTCAGCGCCGAAGGTCCGCAATTCAAATACTCCGGCCGCTGATGCGGACCGGCTCTCCGGGAAATCGCGCCGCTGGCTTTTCGTGGGACTGGCGGGCATTCTCGCGATTGTGACGGCGGTCATCATAATCAAGATCACCAACAAGGATGGCTCGGTCACGGAGTTGAAGGTTCCCGACGGCAGCAAGGTGGAAGTCGTCGATAAGGGCAAGACGACGGTGGTGGTCGATCCAAAACCGAAGAAGGACCCGATCGCCAAGGTCGAACCGAAGAAGATCGATCCCGTGAATCCTCTGCCCTTTGAATTACCCACCTACGACGAGAAAGAAGCGAAGAAGCAGCAAGAGGAATGGGCAACGAAGTTGAAGATGCCGGTGGAAGCGACGAGCAAGATCGGCATGAAGATGATGCTGATCCCGCCGGCGGGCGAGGCGTTGCCGAAGGCGTATTTGCTGGGCAAATACGAGGTAACGCAGGGCGAGTGGGAAAAGGTGATGGGGTATAACCCGAGTTCATTCGGCCCGCAGAATCCGAAGGTGAAAGGTTTGGATACGAGCAAATTCCCGGTGGAGCAGGTGAGTTGGTACGACAGCGTGGAGTTCTGTAACAAGCTGAGCGAGAAGGAAGGGCTGAAGCCGTACTACGAGTTGAAGGTGACGAAGCGGGGTGGCAAGGACAGCAACCAGATCGAAGAGGCGGAAGTGACGATCCTGGGCGGCAACGGCTATCACATTCCAACGGATGCGGAGTGGACGTGGGGCTGTGCGGCCGGTTACAAGACGAAGTACCACTTTGGCGACAAGGACGAGGAACTGCCAGAATATGCGTGGTTCGTCACGAACAGCGAAGGCCGGCCACATGCGGTGGGCGAGAAGAAGCCGAATGCGTTTGGGTTGTACGATATGCATGGGAATGTATGGGAGTGGAACGAGGAGATGCTGACCAACGCTAAGACTAGAGCCCCGGAGCGAGTCCCTCGCGGCGGCGAATGGAGCCACACCGCCGGCCTTTGCCCGGTGAGCCACCGGTCCCGGGCTGCTCCGGCCAACCGCTACAACCCCTACGGCCTCCGCCTGGCCCAAGTTCCGTTGAGCGAAGCCGCGGTGAATCCTCCGCCCTTTGTCCCGCCGGCGTTCGACGAGAAAGAAGCCAAAAAGCAGCAAGAGGAGTGGTCGGTGAAGTTAAAAGTGCCACTTGAGGCGTGAATTCGGCCCTAAGAACACTAAGGTGAAGGGGCTGGATACGACCAAGTTCCCGGTGGAGAGCGTGAGTTGGTACGACAGCGTGGAGTTCTGCAACAAGCTGAGCGAACAGGAAGGGCTGAAGCCGTACTACGACTTGAAGGTAACCAAGCGGGATGATAAAGAATTCAAGCGGATTGAAGAGGCGGAGGTGACGATCCTGGGCGGCAACGGCTATCACATTCCGACGGATGCGGAATGGACGTGGGGCTGTGCGGCCGGTTACAAGACGAAGTACCACTTTGGCGACAAAGAGGAGCAGTTGCCGGAGTATGCGTGGTTCAAGGACAACAGCGACGGACGGACGCATGCGGTGGGCGAAAAGAAGCCGAATGGGTTTGGTTTGCACGACATTCATGGGAATGTTCGGGAGTGGAATGAGGAGATACTGACCAACGCCACCACCGGAGCCCCGGAGCGAGTGTCTCGCGGCGGCTATTGGAACGACACCGCTGGCATTTGCGCGGTGAGCTCCCGGTACCGGCCTGGTCCAGCCTCCCGCTACAACTACTACGGCCTCCGCCTGGCCCAAGTTCCGTTGAGCGAAGCCGCGGTGAATCCTCCGCCCTTTGTCCCGCCGGCGTTCGACGAGAAAGAAGCCAAAAAGCAGCAAGAGGAGTGGTCGGTGAAGTTAAAAGTGCCACTTGAGGC
>JAIOQJ010000325.1 GCA_021413475.1 Planctomycetota bacterium
GCAGAATCTGATCTTGACCCGCAAGGGAAAGGTGAAAATTCTCGACTTCGGCTTAGCCCGTCTTCGGGAAGATCAATCGGATGCTGGACCAGCCACGCAGAACATCGTGGTCGGCACGCCCGATTTTCTGTCACCGGAACAAGCCCGCGATTCGCACACGGTTGATATCCGTGCCGACATCTACGCACTTGGTTGCACCCTGTATTTCTTGCTGACCAGGCGTGTGCCGTTTCCGTGCAATTCGTCGTTCGAGAAAATGCTGGCACACGCGTCAACGATGCCCGAGCCGGTTGATTCGTTCCGTTCCGATGTTCCGCAGGAATTGAAGGCCATCCTCGCGACCATGATTGCGAAACGGGCCGAAGATCGTTTTCAAACCCCGCAGGAAGTCGTGGCCGCGCTCGCTCCGTTCGCCAAACTGACGACGGCAGGTTCGTCCGCGATCGACACGCCGATGACTTCCCCGCGTCCGCCCGAAGTTGCCCCGCTCGATGAGAATCCCGATGCGGACGCCGCCACGGCCGTACTTGTGTTCAAGCCGCAACAGCAGCGCCGCCGTACAAAGAACGGGCGTGCAAATAAGCCGAGTTGGCTGCCGATTGGACTGGCCGTCGGTGCGCTCGTGGCAGCCTGTTTGCTCGTATTCTTCCTGCTCCGCGATCCGTCGGACCCCCACAAGTCCAAGGCTGCTGAGTCAAAGACTGAGGTGGCGAAAAGTCGGCCGCAGGATCAGGTAGCGAAACAATTCAATTCGACACCAACTCAGCCCAAACTCAAGGAAAAGCTGCCTGCGACGCAGCCCGAGGAGGTAAACCCGCCCGAAGTGAAGTTCCAACCTCCTGAGGGGAAGTTTCCGCCGGACGGCAAATTTCCGAAGTTTGATGGAAAAAAGGGCTTTCCGCCACCTTTAAGGGAAGTTCGTTGGGAGGATGCCAAGTATCACGTGCTCATTGCGGTCGCGAAGAATGGGGCCTGGTTTGATGACTACGCACCGCTTCGCGGTAATTTGCAGCAGCAAGGGATTCACGTGTCGGTTGTGTCGTCCGAGTGGGGCACCATCACTCCCCAGTACAATCGCGGGCCTCGCGGAATGGAACTCGAGGCGAAATTTGCCTTCACCTCCGAATTTGACTTTCGAGAGTACGACGCGATTATCGTTATCGGCGGACAAGTAGACACCTTCAATCCCCAATTCACGGCCAAGAAAGACTGGATGAAGGAAGGAAAACAGGATCCCGCCAAGATGATCGGCGTGAAGTTGCAGAAGATGCTCGATGCGAACAAACTCGTCGCCGCCATCGGGTCCGGGCAGGCGGTCCTTGTCTGGCACAACATTCTCAAGGACGGCATGAAGGCGGCAAGAGTTGGTCACGACGAAGAATACGAGCTCGGCATGAAGTATCCAAAGATCAAATGGAATGACTCGCAGGGCGTCGTCCGTGATGGTAACGTGATCACGGCCGGAGGTGCCCCGGATGCGGATCGATTGGCGGAAGAGATTGTCCGGGCACTTGAGGGGACGAAGAAGTGACTCGTTCTAAATTGAAGACTCATCACGAAAGCACGAAAGAAATGAAAACACGAAATTGAGCCAATGCTATTTCGTGTTTTCATTTCTTTCGTGCTTTCGTGATAAGGTTTTGATTTGCCCCATCACTTAATCGAATTCAAATACGCCAGCAGATCCGCCATCGCCTGTTTGTCGATTTGCTTTTCCAATCCCTCGGGCATGAAGGATAACCCCGTCGAACGCAGGCTATCGATCTCCGCACGCGGCACGATTTCGCTGCGGCCGTCGAGCAGGCGGATCGTCACGCTGTTGGGCGTTTCCGCGGTGAGCATCCCCGAGAGCGTTTTGCCAGCCGTCGTTTCCAGGCTGTAGGCCAGGAACTGCGGTTTCACTTCGCGGTTGGGGTCGAGGATGTTCAGGAGCATGTTCTCGGTGCCGCGATCGCGGATCGCCTTGAGGTCGGCACCGATCTCCTCGCCGACGCCTTCGAGCTTATGGCAGGCGGCACATTCCTTCTTGAAGATGGCCTTCCCCTTCAGCGGATCGCCCTTCAGGGTCAGCGAAGGCTGATAGTAATCGACCACATCCTTGCGTTTCGTCACGACCTTGCCGAAAAGTTCCTCGACTTGCACGCGTACCGAGCGGTTCGGCGATTTCATCAGCAACCCGACGCGAGCGGGGTCGATGTCGGCCCGGGCGATCTTCCCTTTTTCCACGGCTTCAAGGAACGCTTGCAGCCAGTTGGCCCTCGAGAGAAATACCTCCGTGGCTGTGGCCCGCACCGCGGGGCTGAGCGACGGCCAGATCTTTAGCAACAGGTCGGGTGCCTCAATGGGACCGACGCGCGAAAGCAACTCCAACGCGGCGATTTGCACCGCCCGCGGCTGGGTTGGTTTCAAGGAGATGGTGAAGATCGGTTGGAGTTCTTCGTACGATTGGATCGCCAGGGCACGGATCGCCGAGACGCGATCCGCTTCGGACGCCTTCGAATCCTGGGCCGTTTCCATGGCCCGTTCGCGAAGCTGCATGAAGAGTCCCTTTGCATCGTTTTTTCGAAGCAGGGCCAAATTTTGCTCGGAGGCTCGGCGGACGAGGGCCCCAAGAAGTTGAAACTGGAAGCCGACATCATCTTCGCGCAGGCGGCTGATGCCTCGCATCGCGGCGGTTCCAACGTAGCGGTTAGGGGTCGCTCCCGCTGTTTCGACCAGGGTTTCGATGAAGGCCCGTCCATCGGCCGTTTTTCGCAGATCCGGCTCGGCGATGAAATCGAGACGATCCAGGCCGGCGGATTTCGACGTGGCCGCGCAAATGATCGCCAATCTCATCCAGGCATCGGCATGATCTTGTTTCACGAGATTCGTCAGGACCTCGCCCGCATCCAGATCGGACCCTGATAGAAACCAAAGTAGCTGATAGCGAACTCCAATGTCCTTGTGTTTCGCGAGGCTAATCATCTCGTCGTCCGAAAAATACACCTTATGACGCTCCGCGAGACGGAGTGCATGCGCGAGCACGCGTGGGTCGGCATCTTTCAAAGAAGAGCGGATTTTCCGCTGGAGCGTGTTTTCCCCATCGAGAGCGATTGCCGGATCAATTTGGCCTTTGGCGGCACCTTCGATCGCATACATCTCGTGGAGTCGGCCGAGCGGCGAATTTGATTCGCTCTCCTTTTTAATGATTGGCCGTCCGGGGCGTTGATGAATTGCACCGGCCGATGCCAGATGTCTTTTGAGGCGAGGAACTCCTTCTCGGCATCGGCCCGCTCGGCCACGAACGTGACCCCCTTGGGAACCAGCTTCGCGCGGTAGACGAGATTGTTGGCAACTTCACCGACGAAGGCGTTCCCCTGGAATTCCTTGGGAAATGCGTCGCCGCGGTAGACCGTGATGCCAGTCGCGCCGGTGAAGAAGCCGGAGGGTTGCCCACCTTCATCCGAGCCAGGGACGGTCCCATCTTTCCGCAACTTGGTTCGCAACATTCGCCACGGTTCGACTTCGCTGATGCGGTGCAGCTTGGTGAACTTGCCGCCGGGGGCGATGTTCACCGCCGGTGGCGGTGCTTGCATGGAGGGGCTATTCGCTAGGTAGCGAGTGTCGTAGACGAGATGATGGCAAGGCTCGCTGTTGCCGCAGACGAACGTGTTGCCCCAGTCGTCGAACGTCAATCCATGCTGCCCACCGCCACTCACGGTCTCGAATTTTCCCGTGCGCGGATCGAACAGGATATTGAGCCGGCGGACGCTCACGGGCTTGTCGTCTTTCACTCCCTGGCGGACGATATCGCCGCCGTCGATGCCGGTCGAGATCAGGATGCGATTGTCGAGACTCCAGCGGAACGAGTTCAAATGGCCTTCGCCCGCCTTGTCCGAACCAAAGCCGGAGAGGATGACCGTCTGTTTGTCGCCCTTGCAGTAGAGCAGGTGCGGTGCCGCCCCGACGAAAACACCGCCGTCCCATGGGAATACCGCCGTGGGGTAATCGAGATGATCGACGACGATGGTCCGCTTGTCGAACTTGCCGTCGCCGTCAAGATCTTCGAGCATCACCACGCGGCCCTTGCCGTGCGGTTTCTTCGAACCGTACTGGTTGTACTCGGGAAGTTCGACGACGAAGAGCCGGCCGTCCTCGTCGAACTCGGCCGCGGCTGGCGACTGCACCAACGGCTCGCCGGCCGCGAGTTCGATGCGGAAAGCCGGGTGAATCTCAAAGAGCTTGGCCGATTCTTCGGGCACCCGCGGCGGAATCCGCGGCAAGTCGTCCGCTGTGTCTTTCGCCTTTGGCGGTTGGGCGTAGGTCATCGGAAAGAGCAGGGCGGCCAGGTAAAAGGTTGCGAATGATCTCATGTCGTTGCGGCTCCGGGAGTACTTGTTCACCACCCACTTTACGGACGTGCCGACCGGAAATCCATAAGGGAATTCCAAGGGAATCGATTTCGAATTCGACTCGTGTTTGTTTTGGATTTAGCCCCGGATGGGGCTGCGGAATGTAGCCCCGGTCGAGGCTTTGCGAGGCCGGGGTTTCCGAATCAGGGTTCGATCGCCGCAACCCAGGGTTCGCAAAGCCTCACCCTGGGTTACATTCCGTCGCCCCATCCGGGGCTCAAAGGCAGCTAAAAAACTTTGAACCTCTCTGGAGACACACCATGGCCTTGACCCCTTCGACGATGGTCCCGCTCGGCACGCCCGCACCGGACTTCCGCTTGCCCGATACGGATGGCAAGGTTGTGTCGCTCAGCGACTCCGCCGCTTCCCCGGCGCTCTTGGTCGCGTTCATCTGCAATCATTGCCCGTACGTCAAATACGTGCAGGCGGCCTTCGCGACGTTCGCCAAGGAGTATCAGGCAAAAGGCGTGGCCGTCGTCGCCATCAGCAGTAATGATGCGATCAAGCACCCCGATGATGGGCCGACGAAGATGGTCGAAGAGAAACGTGCGGTGGGTTACACGTTCCCGTACCTTTACGACGAATCGCAAGCGGTGGCCAAGGCTTACAAGGCGGCCTGCACGCCCGATTTCTTCGTCTACGATCGGCAAAGGAAATTGGTCTATCGCGGGCAGATGGATGACAGCCGGCCCGGCAACGGCAAGCCGAACGATGGGGCTGATTTGCGAGCGGCGCTCGAAGCGGTGCTGGAAGGGAAAGCGGCACCCACGGTGCAGAAGCCGAGTGTTGGGTGCAACATCAAGTGGAAATGATTATGGCGAGTCGACTCCCGTCAAGGGCCGGAGTCAGAAAACACTCCGGCCCCTGACGGGAGCCGGCTCGCCAATTCACACATACAGCGGCACGGGCGAGCGATCGAAATCGAACGGCGGTTCGATGTACTCATCTTGATCGCCGCGATCGCGGAAGATGTGGAGGATACGGGCCCGGCCGAGGTCTTCGAACCGCGGTTCCGGATAATTTTCGGAGCGAAACGGCTCATCGAGTTGGAAGTCGTGGATGAGCACTTTCATCTTCGGCATGCCGACGAAATGATTCTCTTCGGCCCGCTTTTGCCCGGCCGACTTGTCGTAGACTTCGAAAAGTACCCGCAACACTTTCTTGAGCTTGCGGTAGTCGATGCCATCCTCGATGAAGATCAGATCGACCTGCAACGCACGCAGGAGGTGATAGACATACTGGCGCACATGGCGATGCATCACTTCGTGGTAGGGCGGCCCGACCGTCTGGGCGAGAAAGGCGGCATCGTCGCGTTCTTCATCCATTTCGTCGCGGGCCAGGCCAGGCATGAACCACAAGTGAGGCGCGAGCCAGAAACCCGAACCACCCGCATGCTCGTGGCCTTTCACGTGCTTGAAGATCTTTTCGAGCCCGCGCAAAAACAGCCGGCGTTTCTGAATTTCATCGCGGCGGACCAACCGATCACGAAGTTGAGCGTCCGCGAGATCCTCGAGGCTCACGCACAGAGGCCAAGCGGGATCGAATTCGCGGGCTTGCGAATGGACCGATTCGACTAACCGGACGCCAACATCAATTTCCGAGGCGTCCGACGGCTCCACATGAACATTGAAGCCTTGGTTGTGCAGGAGTTGCTGTACTCGTGGCAGTGCGGCCAAGGCCAGCGGACCAGCGACGTAGACCGACGGTTTACAAGTACGCGATGGATTGTTTCGCCAGAGAACAAAGGCGAAGGTTCCACCGGATATCAGAATTCCCGGGGTGAGCCAAGCGACGGCCGCACCGAGCATCACGGTCAACGGCATGTCGGCGTCGGAGCCTGCTTTGCCAAGCATGCGGCCGCCCGCCGCCATCGAGATGATGGCCAGCAATGCGAGTATAATCAAGGTGCTGGTGAGCCAAAGCAAGCGAGGCGAGGTCACCGACCAGACTCGCCGACTGTGTTCCGAGCGCCAAATAAATTGCACGTCCGGCCAGCGAGGCCAGAGAGCGAGCATCGTCGCGATGGCCAGAACCACGCCGCAAAAGGCGGGAACGATCCACAACGGCAGCGCCCAACTCGCCAGTACCACGCCTACCACATAGAGCGTCAGAAAACCAAGCTGGCCGCGGCTCATCTTTGGATCTTCGGTCCGGGCAGATGCTCGCGGAAATAGGTAATTGAAGAGCATGAAGGGGAAGTAAATTCCACCGAGCGCACCCGCGAACAGCATTCCCCAAAGGGCGATCATTCCGACCAGATAGAGGGTGTAGCTCCCTTGGATTGCGTACGACCGCCAACTGTTGGGGAGATAATTCCAGAGCGCAAGGGCACCAGCGGTCCAGAGTGTGAGAACGACGATCGTTACATGAACAGAGATCGGCAAAGCGCGGGGAATGGGCGGAGTACCGCGCAGGTCGGGCCCGAACTCGATTTTGAAGTAATCGGAACAGCGCGAGAGTTTCCAGACCTGTCGGCCTAGGTATTTAACCCAATCGAGTGGTACGGAGCGATGCCGGATTGCCACCAAAGCGACCAGCAGCACCAGCGAGGCCGCCCCGACGGTGTCGTAAAAGTCGTTGGCCGATTGGCGGCCAAAAAACTCAAGCGCGAGCACAGAGACGACCACGGAAGGTGTAAACCATCCGCCCTGTCGAAGAAGCTGTCGAACTTGAGGCAAACTCTGGGTGTGGAGCTTCATGTATTCATTTCACCCGATTTTGGTCCGAAAAACAATCTTTTCTGGCATATCCGGACAAAGGAATCGGTGAAAAAGGTAGAATCTCCGGGATGTTCCATTCCTCCCCGGGAAAAGGATTTTTCTACTTTCTCTCTATGCGACGGCATCGGCCGTGTTTCAGCGATGCCACAAAGCTAATCAACCGCACGGAGAGTTTCCTTCGAGACAACTTCCCAGGCAAACCGCCACCGGCGTTTTGGCGTGGCCGATCGGATCGGTGAACAGGTCCGCTTGTTTAGTGATGTTCGGCACCTTCCCGTCCACAATTTTTTCGCGCAAGTTCATTACCGCCTGGCCAACTGGAACGACAAAAATGACTTCCCGCTTGTACTTCTCCGCATATTGCTTGTTCAACGCTTTTGCCTGGTCGTGCATGGCCTTGTCGTATGGCTCGTACGCCTTGCGGAGATCGTCGATTTTCGCCTGATTGCGTTCTTCGTTGTTAAACTTGGTCCTCAGATTTTTGGGGTCGTCGAAGAGCATCC
The DNA here is from genome assembly GCA_021413475.1 of Planctomycetota bacterium. GTDB lineage: Bacteria > Planctomycetota > Planctomycetia > Gemmatales > Gemmataceae > JAIOQJ01. Next base: position 7,615 of record JAIOQJ010000325.1, read on the forward strand.
ACGAAGCTTGAATCAGCACGCGGGCATTCGGGTTTTTCTCGAGTGCCAATTTCACGAAGTTGTCTACCCCCTCGTCCGGCAATTTCAAATGCGGCGACAGGGTCAGCACATCCACATTGCCTGTGTTGATGGCCTTTTTCACCGAGTTTTTTTCGTCGATCACGTTCCAGTGCTGGATCGTTCGCGTACCGCCGATCGATTGGGTGCCGGCAATTTCATGACCCATGATGTTGGCGTTCTTGGCCATTTCCGAAAGTAGATTCGGAATCATCATGTGGAAGCTGTGGCCGGCCGTAAAAACACGCTGGCCCTTGGGTGGATCAGCGGCGATTGCTGGCTGTCCCAACAAAAATAGCAAGAAGAAAAGTAGTCCGGTTGCTCCACAACCGGACACCAATTGCGATGCAACCGGACTACTTGAAGCGATCGAAACATGCTTCGTGTTCACGATTTCGTTCCTTGTCACGGTGCCAATGCCGATTGAATTCGCTTCGTGTGTTTTTTGTGAAGGGATATTGTCCGGTGTTCCAGGGCGATTGGGAAGCATTTTCCACTGGAAGTTCACAAACAATCTTCAGATGACCATTCGAAATACCCTGAGTTTGCCTACTTCCTGGGCTTTCGCGGGAACTTATTTCAAGACACCCACAGTCTTCATTTGATGTCGTTACCTTGCTAAACAACGGAGTTTCCGGCACGAAAGCCCTTTGGCGACGGCCGCCTCCGGGTTATCGGCACGTGAATTGCACTTAGCATCTTTCGCCTGGATTTTTGGAGGGCTTACATGCTCGGCTACCTGATCGACATGGACGGTGTTCTTTACCACGGTCATCAACTGATCCCTGGCGCGCAGCGATTCATCCACGAGTTGCTCGCCGCCGATGTTCCTTTTCTGTTTCTCACCAACAACAGTCAACGAACGCGTCGCGATGTAGCGACCAAACTCGGCCGTATGGGCATCGACGGGATTGAAGAACGCCATGTCTTCACCTGCGCGATGGCGACGGCTCGCTATCTGGCGCAACAGAAACCCAATGGCACGGCCTACGTGATCGGCGAGGGCGGGCTGCTCACCGCTCTGCACAGCAACGGTTTCGCGATCGTCGATCGCGACCCCGATTACGTCGTCGTTGGCGAAGGGCGCACGCTCACCTTCGAAATGATGGAGACGGCCCTTGGCATGATTCGCAATGGGTCACGTCTGATCGCTACCAACCTCGACCCGAATTGCCCTACACCCACAGGCATGCGGCCGGGCTGCGGAGCGCTCGTCGCGCTTCTGGAGGCTGCGAGCGGCATCAAAGCCTTCAGCGTCGGCAAGCCCAGCCCAATCATGATGCGCGGTGCCCGCAAGGAACTCGGTCTAAGTGCGGAACAGACCATCATGATCGGCGACACCATGGAGACCGACATCGTCGGAGGAGTGCAACTTGGCTATCATACCGCCCTCGTTCTTACGGGTAGCACAAAACGTAGCGACCTCGGTCGTTATGCATACCAGCCCGATCTCATCTTCGATTCCATCAACGACATCTCGCACGAAATGCTTGTCGATGAGTTCGGCAGTTCGGATTCGGAATTGGATGAGGAAGGCGATCGCCGCCTGCTGGCGGTGAATTGACGACTGAGGTGGAACGCCCGGTGTGGGAGCACATCCACGCCGGGCGTTTTTTTTCGTAGCCGAATTCGCAAGAATTCGGGCTCTTTGCGACTCTAGCAACCCGAATTCTTGCGAATTCGACTAAGTCGCTCACTTCTCCGTCACTGCCCCAACAATCACCTGCTTCACATTCGGCAGGGCGTTCAATTTTCCCGCGAGATCCCATGCGTCTTTCAACCTCGCGGCCGAGCCGCTGATTTTGAGGACTCCGTCTTTCATTACCAAGTTCATGTCCTTGAAGCGATTGTCGGAGCGGCGGATCCGCTCCCAGGTGTCCAAGTTTTGGTCCGGTTCAATTGCGACGGGAACTTGCAGCGTCGCGGCTGGCGGCGGCTTCACGGAATTCGAAACGGACACCGTGGGATCGAGCAAATCCGGTCCCGGCTTGGCCACGACGCGGCTTGCTGGCGTCGTGGGAGAGGCGGGATCGAGTTTCGCTGACGTATTCGGATCTTCGCCCAGTTCGCGAGCTTTTTTTACCGCGTCGGCTACTGCTTGCGGGATTGGATCGCTCGCCACGATTTGGCAATCGTTCATCACGATGACGATGCCGCTGATCTTGCGGAGCAATTCCTCGGCCCGTTTCGCGGTGTCTGCCGACGGGATCGTTCCCCAGATGGTCGCAACTTTATCCTTGACACTTACGCCGATGCGTAAGGCTGCGAGTTGTTCGTCCTTCTGAAGGGCCCGCCGGGCTTGGTTGGTAAGAAGCCAGTCACGCCCCGAAAGGTCGGGCTGCTGCGCGACACGCTGATCAGCCGCGTGAACAGAAGGTAACAAAGAGGGATACGGCGTGGGTAGCAAGCCGAGTAGAATCGCGGCTCCCTCGTAGACCGCCCCTTTTACGGGCAGAAACTTGGCGAACAGGCTCATGGTGCAATCCCCTGATGTCCGTCCCGCGATCGGGAATTAAAATCCCGGTCGCGAATCGGTTGTTGATTTATTCTTCCCGGAAACGGCGTCCGTGAGAATCTCGGCATGAGCGAAATGTGGGAATCTCGCGGAATTGATGTGAAACAATGAGGAGGAAGCCACGCACTCGGATCAGGCAAGAGGTGCCGATTGTTAGCCACCTGCGGCTCAGTCTTCTCTCTCTGGATTGAAGGCGGGGAGTTGCATCGTCTGATTCAATTCGTTGCTGAAGGGGCTCTTCATCGGCAAACGCATGATGAATTTGCTGCCTTTGCCGAGAATGCTCTCCACGATGATGTCGCCGCCATGCTCGCGGAAGATCTTGCGGCTGACCGGCAGGCCGAGTCCCGTCCCACGCGAACCCTTAGTGCTGACGAAAGGGCGGAAAATTTCATTGATCTTCTCGGGATCGATCCCCGTGCCGCGATCGACGACCACGATACGGGCCCACTCTCCGCCCGGTTCGATGAGCGTTTGCACGCCGACGTAAAGATCTTCCTGTTCCGCGACGGCGTCGAGCGCGTTGCTGATGATGTTCAGAAGCGCCTTGTGAATCCCGTCGGGGTCGCAAGGGACAGGTGGGAGATTGGCTGGCAGCCGAACTTCCAGATTGACGCCCATCTGCTCGGCTCGACCTTGAACGACATCGATCACCTCTTCCACAACGTGGTTCAGGTCCGACATCTCGATGGAAGGTTCGCGTTCCTTCGAGAAGCTGAGCATGTCCATCACCAATTCATGGATCTTTCCCTGGTTCTTTTCGACGAGCTTCCACCCTTTGTGGAGCATGTTTTCGTCTTTGTCGGCCAGGCCGGAGCGGACCATGTCGCTGCCGAAGACGATTCCTTGCATGATGTTCTTGATGTGATGCGACAGGGCTGCGATCGTCTGGCCGATGGCCGCGAGACGTTCCGAATTCACGAGCGCGTGATGGTAGCGGGTTTCCTCGACCGCCAGGGCCGCTTGATGGGCGATGGCGATGGCCAGTGCAAGTTGTTCCTCGGTGAATTTGCCGGTGGCGTCGTCGCGGCCCTTCTTGGCGACATCTTGAATGCTCGAGATCGTGTCGAGGAAAAGTACCCCGTGCGTTTCGTGCCGGCCTTTCATCGGCACGCAGATCGCTTCATTGATTTTGAAATGCTTGATGCTTGCCCCGGCACTAAAGCGGTCGTCCTTCCCCGCGTCGCTGATGAGAACGCCTTGTTTTTCCCGAAGGACGTAATCCATGATCGTACGGCTGACGACGATCTGTTCCGACGTGTCAAGACCGTCACGCACGCGGACGGCTTTCGGTTCGAAAGCCCCAGTGTCGGTATTCTTCAACATGATGCAGCCGTGATCGGCCTCGATCGAGCCGAAGATCAACTCCATGATCTTGTCGAGAAGCTGATCCAGATCGAGGATATGGCTGACCGCCTGGATGGTCGCGTACATGATCGACAGGTTGGCGAGTTGATCCTTCAACCATTGCGTCCCGGCTTTTTCGGGCCGGGCAAGGATCATGCTCCCCGCGTTTTCGTTGATCGTCTTAACGATTGCCGAGGACATCTCGATGTCTTGTTTCGAAACCATCCGGATGCGGTCGGCCAGGTCGCTGGTTACTTGATTGTCGACGCGGCTGGGGCTGAAAACGAGAATCGTCTGCCCGACTTGAATGTGATCGCCGGTGTGCAGAATCGCGTCGAGGGTGGGACGCGTGTTGACGAGGGTGCCGTTGGCGCTGCCGACATCGTGCAGGCGAAAGGTGCCATCGCCGACGGGCGAGATTTCGGCGTGTCGGCGGGAGATTTCGGTGTCGTGCAGGCAAATGGGATTCACGCGGTCGCGGCCGATGCCCATCGTCCGCTCAGGCAGTTCGAATTGCTTGCCTTCGTCGGTCCCCTTGATGACGATCAGTCGTGCCACAGTCGCCCTCCGACGTCGTCGCGTTCCGCCGGCCCCGAGCTCGGCTCTCCTTCATGATATATATCGCCCGCGAATTGAAATATCGGAAAGCGAGGGAACGTCGAATGAAAAGGGTATCCAAATCAGATCCCGAACGCTAAAATACGCTTCCGCTTACTCTCCACCCCGATGTTCATTGTGTTCTCATCAAGACACCCCGATAAAGATCTCGCCTCTACCTACCAGGCGTGGTAATATTCTGAAAGAAAATCCAGGAGTCCCCGATGCGTTGTATCGCCGTTTTTTCGATGATGACCGTTCTGCTGCTCGGTAGTTTCAGCACGAGTGCCGATGCCGAGAAGGCCACACCCGCGCGCGAGGCACTGAAGCCGTTCAACATTCTGATCGGTAAATGGAACGCCACCGGCATTGCCGAAGGGAGTGCTGACGAGCGTCAGAAGGGTCACTGGAACGAAGTGCTCGAATGGAGCTGGCAATTCAAAGGCGACGCCGCCTGGTTGAACGTCACGTTCGAAAAGGGCAAGTACTTCACCAAGGGCGAGCTTCGCGCGCTGCCGAAGGTGAACACCTTCCAGTTGAAACTGGATACCATCGACAAGCAAACCGTTACGTTCGAAGGCGCATACAAGGATAAGTACCTGACCGTTGATCGCACCGACGAGAAGACCAAGGCCGTGGAGCGGCTCTACTTCGCCCTGCTGCACGGCAACCGGATCACTTACTCGTATGAAGTGAAGGCACCTGGCAAGACGTTCTTCACCCGGGCCTATCGCGTGGGTGCAACGAAGGATGGAGAACCGTTCGTTGCGGTCGCATTCAATGATAAGGAATGCGTCGTCAGCGGCGGCGTCGGTACTTCGACCGTTACCTTCAAGGGGAAGACCTACTACGTCTGCTGCTCAGGTTGCCGTGATGCATTCAACGATGAACCTGAAAAGTACGCTGCTGCCTTTGAACTGAAACGGGCGAATTTCAAGAAGTAGAAGTAAGCGTGCGATAGATTGGCGAGCCAGGTTGCGTAAGTTCCTGGAGGACCGCGAAACAAGTGAAACGTCAAATCCTCCAGGGGCTTACGCAACCTGGCTCGCCATTTCACCACGTAGACACAAAGAGGACCAGGACGCGATCTTGGATTTCTTTGTGTCTTTTTCGTCGATTCTACGGGAGAAATCATGTCTTTTTCGAAAGCCGTCTGTTCGCTGGTCGCGATTCTTCTCTCGTTCTCCAATTCAACGCACGCCGCCGAGTTCGAATTGAAGGACGGCGACAAGGTCGTCTGGCTCGGCAGCACGCTCATCGAACGTGAACAGCGGTACGGCTACTGGGAGGCGGCTCTGACCGCCCGCTGGCCCGACCGCAAGATCACCTTCCGTAACCTCGGCTGGAGCGGCGACAACGTCTTCGGCGAAGCCCGCCTGGCCTTCGACATCAATAACCCTTCGCTCGGCTTGAAGCGGATGGTCGATCTCACCCTGGCCGAGAAGCCGACGGTGATTTTCATTTGCTATGGGATGAATGAGTCGTTCGAGGGCAAGGAGGGGCTAGAGAGGTTTGAGAAGGGGTATGAGAAGTTGTTGGATGCGTTGAAGCCGGCGAAGGCGCGGATTGTGTTGATGACGCCGACACCTCTTGAGCACCTTAATAGTCTTCCGGCAAATGTCAAAGACAACAGAATCGGGAATCTGACGCTTTACTGCGAAGCCATTAGGAAATTGGCGAAAGCCCGGGAACTTCGCGTCGCAGATCTTTTTTACCGATTTGGAGTTGAGGAACTGCTCGGCGTTTTGCGTCCCCCTCATACAGACAATGGCATTCATCTGAACGAATTTGGCTATAGTTGGTCGGCAAGTTTGCTGAAGACGGAACTCGGATTTAAAGATTCCAGAGGTGACAGTTTAGGTGAACCGCTCCGCCAAGCCATCATCGAAAAAAACAAACTCTACTTCTACCGCTGGCGGCCGCAGAACGAGACGTATCTGTTCGGTTTCCGCAAGAAGGAACAGGGGCAGAACGCGAAAGAGATCGCCGAGTTCGATCCATTGATTTCAAAGGCGGAAGCGGAGATTGATCGGTTGAAGAAGGTAAAGAAATAACCACGTTTAGCCGCGACTCGAAGGGTTTCCGGAGAGTCGCGCGAGGGACACACGCGATTCTCCGGAAACCCTTCGAGTCGCGGCTAAACGGGTTGTTGGTGAGTGGTCAAGTAAACGAGGAGCGACGATGTTTAAGCGTCTTTTTTTGCTGATGGTTATTCTCGTTGTTCCTTCTCTCTCCTTCGCCCAATCTGGCGCAAAGACGGTCGACCCCGATCCGGAGCTCGAACGCAAAACGTTCATCCTTCCCGAGGGCTTCGAAGTCAACCTCTACGCGGCCGACCCGCTTTTGGCGAAACCGATTCAGATGAATTTCGATCCGCAGGGCCGGCTCTGGGTCGCTTGCAGCGAGGTCTATCCGCACATCCAGCCGGGCCAAAAGGCGAACGACAAGATTCTGATCCTGGAAGACACCAAAGGCGTGGGCAAGGCCGACAAGGTGACTGTTTTCGCCGATGGATTGCTGATTCCCACGGGCGTCGAGCCGGGCGACGGCGGGGCCTATGTGGCCAACAGCACGGAGTTATTGCATTTGACGGCGTCGAAGCCGGGCGGCAAGGCAGACAAGACACGTGTCGTTCTTTCCGGGTTCGGCACAGAAGATACGCATCACATTCTGCACACGCTCCGCTGGGGCCCGGAGGGGATGCTCTACTTCAATCAGTCGATTTACATTCATTCCCACATCGAGACGCCGCACGGCGTGAAGCGGCTCAATGGCGGCGGTATCTGGCGGTTTCGGCCCGAGACCATGCATCTCGACGTCTTCGTGCGCGGCTTCATCAACAGTTGGGGCCATCATATCGACCGTTACGGCCAATCGTTCATCACCGACGGTGCCAACGGCGAGGGGATCACGCACGGCATCCCCGGGGCAGGGTATCCGACGGTCGTCGGCATGCCGCGAATCCTCCACGGGTTGAACCCCGGTAGCCCCAAGCATTGCGGCCTGGAAATCCTGAGCGGCACGCATCTCCCCGAAGAATATCGCGGCAACATGCTGACCAACGACTTCCGCGGCCACCGTGTCTGCCGCTTCGTTTTGAAGGACGACGGTTCGACGTATGCCTCGCAGGAAAAGGCTGAACTGATCAAATCGAACCATCCCGCTTTCCGCCCGATCGACATCAAGATGGGCCCCGACGGCGCGATCTACATCGCCGACTGGTACAACCCGATCATTCAGCACGGCGAAATCGATTTCCGCGACCCTCGCCGGGATCATACGCATGGCCGTATCTGGCGAGTGACCGCCAAAGGCCGACCACTGGTGAAGAAGCCCGAGTTCGATGTCAACAACGTCGAAAGCCTGCTCAATCATCTGACTTCGCCGGAAGACTGGACCCGGCAGCAGGCTCGCCGGCTTCTGAAAGAATGTGGAGCCAAGGCGGTGCTGCCGGTACTCGACGGCTGGGTGAAGAAACTTGATCCCGCCAAATCGGAATACGAGCCTCTTCTTCTTGAAGCCCTTTGGACCTACCAGGCCCTGAACGAGGTGAAGCCGGAACTTCTGGCGACGGCGTTGCGGGCGAGCAAACCGGAGATCCGAGCCGCCGCCACGCGGATGTTGGCTGACTGGTACGAAAGTATCCCGAGCGCTCTGGAATTGGCCACGGAACGTGTCCGCGACGATCACCCACGCGTGCGGCTCGAAGCGGTGCGAACGCTCGCTCGTTTCCGTACCGCACGGGCTGCCGAGGTGGCGATGACCGCTCTCGATAAACCCGTGGATCGCGTGATTGATTACGCCCTGTGGCTCACCGCGAAGGACCTGGAATCGGCGTGGATGGCCTCGTTCAAAGAGGGAAAGCTCGATTTCAACGGCAACGCCCGGCACCTTTCGTTCGCTCTCGAATCAGTCGGTTCCGCGGCCGCGACTGGGCCGATCCTGAAACTGATTGAATCGAAAAAACTGGCACCTGATCGCGAGCACGCACTTTGGATGTTGCTCGCGAAGATCGGCGGCCACGAGGAATTGGCCTTGGTATTGCAACAGGTCGATTTCAAGTTCAAAACCCCCGAACAACGCGGCCTGTTGCTGGCGGCCGTGGAAGATGCGGTCCGTCAACGAAAGATTCTTCCGCCGCGAAACGTGAAGGATCTCTTCAAGACCCTTTCGCCTGATGATGTCCCGCTCGTTCGCCTGATGGGTCTATGGAAAATCGAACGGCATCGTGCTTCCTTGCAGCAGTTCGCGGGCAACGCCAAGCTGCCGATCGAAAGCCGCGTGGCCGCGTTCGAGGCTTTGGCGGTACTCGGGGGCCCCGAAAGCCGTGAACTCTTTGATGTTTTGTCGGAATCGAAAGAGGAAAGCACGAGCCGCCTGGCGATTGCCGCGCTGGCCACGCTCAATCTAGACGCCGGGGCGAAGCGGGCGATCGATTTCCTCAAAGGGGCTCAACCCAACGACGATAATCTCGGCTTGTTCATGGCCTTTCTTAATCGCAAAGGCGGCGCGGCCTCGCTGACCAAGGCTCTCGCCGGCAATAAGTTGCCGCCCGATATCGCCAAACTCGGCCTGCGGGCTTTGCGTTCCTCGGTTCAGGATGCCCCCGCGCTCGTCGAAGCCTTGAACAAGGCCGGCGATCTGGCCGCTCAGAAACGGGAGTTGACGAAGCCGGAACTCGATTTGCTTGTCGCCGAAGTCGCCAAGTCGGGCGACGCGGCACGCGGTGAAGCGCTCTATCGCCGGGCCGACTTGCAGTGCATGAAGTGCCATGCCATCGGCGGTTCGGGTGGCCAGGTCGGGCCAGATCTCGTCAGCATCGGGGCGAGTGCGCCGGTCGATTATCTGATTGAATCGCTGCTCGTCCCCGCCAAGGCGGTGAAGGAGGGTTATCACGCCCTGCGCATCGAAACGGCTGACGGCAAAGTCCATAGCGGCATCAAGATTCGCGAGACGAAGACCGAGATGGTGCTCCGTACCGTCGAAGACCGCGAGATTACCATCACCGTGAAGGACATCGAAGACAAGCGCGAGACCCGCTCGCTGATGCCCGATGGACTCGTCGATACGCTGACTCGGGCCGAACTGGTCGACATGGTCAAGTTCATGTCCGAGCTCGGCAAGCTTGGTCCATTTTCGCTCGGCAAGGGCCGCGTGGTACGCCGCTGGCAGGTTCTGCAACCGACGCCGGCGGCACTCAATGCCATCCGCCGTTCACGCGTGGCTGCCGCGGCGGAGAACGACCCCGCCTTCGAATGGCAGTCGGCCTACGGCAAAGTGTCGGGCGAATTCCCGCTGGATGCTGCACCGTCGCTGACCATCTGGAAAGATACGGCCCCGCTGGCGGTGATCCGCTGCCAGCTGGATGTCACTGTCGGCGGTAAAGTGAAACTGAAACTGAACTCGGCTGCCGGGGTGAGCATGTTGATCGGCACCAACCCGCTCGACGCGAAAGATGAGATGACGATCGACGTCCCGTTCGGCGTGCAAACGCTCATGTTCGCGATTGATTTGTCGAAACGGAAGGAGCCGCTGCGCGTGGAACTGGAAGACGTGCCTGACTCCAAGGCTCGTGCCGTTGTGGTGGGTGGTAAATGAGCCGCTTGCGGCTTAGCGCTCGCTCTCGTAAGGTGAAATCTAAGTCACGTGAGAGCGAGCGCTAAGCCGCAAGCGGCTTAAAACCGATATCGGAACTCAAATCGCATCTGATCGCGGGCCATGTATTTGCCCGTCACGGACGTGACATTGCCGATGCCGAAGTCGAGCTTGTCGCAGAAGAATAGTCGGATGCCTGGCCCGAGTTGGATCAGCGTTTTTCCACTGGCTCGTTGGAAGGATCCAAATACCGGATCGGTGTAGGCACCGTCCTGGAACGAATAGCCATTCCATTCCATGGTGCCGACCAACTGAATCGATGGGATCGGCTTCCAAAGCAGGTAATTCAGACTGAAATGATGATGGAGCAAGGCACCCGCATAGTCGTTGTCGCCGCCGAGCGGAATCCACTCCGCGACTTGTGCTTGCAGGTAGCACTTTTCGCTCACTTGCAGACCGATCAGCACCGACGGCTCCAGGCTGACGTGTCCAGCACCATGTCCCTTCAGAAAGTTGCCGGACGGCAACGTCGTGCGCATCTGAAAAGCGACGAGAAGCAATTCACTGTCGAGCAGGAGCGTCTTCGTTCCGAGCGTAATGTCGCCAAAGCCCGCGGCGTGTTTCCCAAGCGCGGGATCAAGCGAACGATAAGGCGTTGACACGGAGGCGCTGAAGGCACCGGTCGCGGTTTCCGTGTATTGCACCAGTTCGTGGGCGTCGAGATGCGGAATCGATTTCGCGACATTGCTCGTGGTCTTGGGTCCCTTGCCTTTGCCATCGCCGCGCGCCCAGAAGAATTCACCGCGGTCGGGGAATTGCATGTGGTTGAAGTATTCCCAGCGGAGGCGAGTTTGGCTGACTGGTCGGGCGGCATCGGCGAAGAAAGCCGCGTCGGCTAGCGGTGTCCACTTGGGTTGATAGCACGGGTCGGGGCAGCAGACGGCCTCGTAAATCGCGGCGATCACTTTCGGGAAATGGCCATCCTGCGGAAGATGATCACAGTGGGCTTGGCCCGGCGCGCACTGCCGGCCGTTGCCGCACGATTCGCATCCGCCGCTTGGTCGATAACCCTGTTCGGAAGCATCCACGATTTGTGAAAGTGCGTCGATCCCGAAGGTCTTACCGCTAATTTTGATCAGACCGGGCTCTTTTGCGGGTGCAATTTCGACCGGAGGATTTTGTTTCGTCTCGTTGACCGGCTCGGGTGGCGGTAGAACCGGCGGCTTGGGTTCGATAGGATCGGCTTTCGTTGCCGGCAAGGGCGGGGGCAATTCGGGTTCCTTCACCTGGAGAGTCGTAATCGTGGAGGTGAAGGTGGCAGGCACCACCCCGCTCTTCGGGCGTGGGATCGGCGGAACCAGCATTCCAGTTGATTCGATCTGCTCGCCGATCATTTTCTCGAGTGCTTCCACGGACACGAGGGTAGGCTCTTCCACGGTCGGTCGTTGCGCGCGTTCGAGGGCGGGAATGGGCTCCTTGGCCGCGACTTCCTTCTTTATCTCGAGTGTTTTTAAATTGGGTTCAGCAGTGCGGGGCGTCGCGCAACCTGCGCAGACCAGCAGAAGAACGCCCAGCACACGCTGAACGCTTTGCCGATGGCTGTGCCGATAAACGCGTGATCCCCGCATACGAACGGTCTCGAAGCCACTTCGCCCAGAAAAGAATCGTTGTCGAGAAGATCGTCCGTCAAGATAGAGAGACTTTAACGGGAATGACGATCCTGCCGATTATTCCGGTTCTGCCTTCAAAACGCGGAGTTTGGCGAATCCGGGCGGACTGATGGGCGTCGCTCGGATTTCAGGAGATTGACGACTTCCCGAACCGGAACTTGTCGCTCGCCCTCCGACCTCTATATTGAAAGATTCAACGAAGTTCGGAACCGTTCCCCGCTATGCCGTCGGGAGTCGATTGATCATGGGCATGCAGTGTTTTACTTGTGGCAAGAAACCCGCGGTAGGCAACCAAAAGACCTATCGCGGCAAGGCGAAATACCTGGGTGGCGTCGGTCGCAAGATCACCGGCACTACCAAACGGGTTTTCTATCCGAACCTGCAACGCGTGCAGCTCGTCACCAAAGAGGGTGTCACCTGCCGGAAGACGGTCTGCACCCAGTGCATCCGCAGCGGTAAGGTTCAACGCCCGCAGAAGAAAAAACCGTTCAGCACCATCAGCGTCTGACGGCTTGACGTACGCACGAAACCTCTGGCCCACCGGCGACAATCGGTGGGCTTTCTCACGTCCGCACCGGAGCGGTCATGGATATTGAAGAAGTTCGCAAAGTGGCCCGGCTTTCCCGGCTCGATTTGAAAGATGCCGAGCTGGTTGACATGGCCACACGTCTCTCCGCGATCTTGCAGTACGTCGATCAATTGAAAGAATTGAATACCGATGGTGTCGAACCGCTGGCCCATCCGTTGCCCATTCACAATGTTTTCCGATCCGACGAACCGAGCCCGTCATTAACCGTTGACGCCGCGCTTCAGAACGCCCCCGCACGGCATGGCGATTTCTTTGGCGTCCCTGCTGTCCTCGACCCGGCGGACGATCTCAGTCATTAACCCATCTTGTGAAGCCGCGACGCGCAGCGGAGCGTTTTCCCCATGAGCATCATCGAAAAAACCGCCACCGAGCTGCTGGCGATGCAGGCCAAGGGCGAAGCCACGGCCGAAGCGATCGCCGACGCGTTCCTGGCCGCGATTCGACAACGCGATCCGCACGTGAAGGCGTATCTCCACGTCGATGAGGCCGCCGTTCGCGAGCAAGCCAAATCGGTCGATTCGAAACGAAAACGGGGCGAAAAGCTTGGCCCGCTCGCGGGGGTGCCGATCGCCGTCAAGGATGTCCTTTGCACCAAGGGCGTGCCGACCACTTGCGGCAGCAAGATCCTGCATAATTACGTCCCTCCGTACGACGCCCATGTCATCTCCCCTGGCGGGTCATCCGGTGGCTCGGCGGCAGCCCTCGCCGCCTCGGAAGCCGCCTTGGCGATTGGGTCCGACACCGGCGGCTCGATTCGCCAGCCCGCTAGCCTGTGCGGCATCGTCGGCATCAAGCCGACCTATGGTCGGGTGTCGCGATTCGGCTTGGTCGCATTCGCATCATCGCTCGATCAGGTTGGGCCGTTCGCCCACAACGTCGCCGATGCCGCGTTGTTGCTTGAAGTGATCGCCGGACACGACTCCCGCGATAGCACCAGTGTCGATCAGCCTGTGCCGAATTATTCCAAGACGCTCGACGAACCGGTGAAGGGCCTACGCATCGGCGTGCCGAAGGAATTTTTCGGTGAAGGGCTCGACGCAGAGGTGGAGGCATCAATCAAGACGGCCTTGCGTGAATACGAGAAGCAAGGTGCGAAACTGGTCGATGTCTCGCTACCGCACAGCCCGTACGCGATCGCCGTCTATTATCTGGTCGCGACGGCTGAGGCGTCGAGTAACCTCGCCCGCTACGACGGCATGCATTACGGGCATCGCACCAAGGCCAAGGGCGACCTCGTCGCCACCTACAGCAAGTCGCGCGGCGAGGGGTTCGGCAAGGAAGTTCAGTGCCGGATCATGCTCGGCACTTACGCTCTCTCCAGCGGTTATAAAGACGCCTATTATCTGAAGGCCCTGAAGGTGCGCCGCCTCATCAAGAACGACTTTGATAATGCGTTCAAGCAATGCGACGTCATCATGGGTCCGACGTCCCCGACCCCCGCGTTCAAGATCGGTGAAAAGGCCGACAGTTCGCTGGCCATGTATCTTTCGGACATCTACACGATCAGTTGCAACCTCGCCGGCATCGCCGGCATGAGCATCCCGTGCGGGTTCACGAAGAGCGGCCTGCCGATCGGCCTGCAAATTCTCGCCGGCCCGTTCGAAGAAGAAAAGATGCTCCGCGTCGCCCGGCAATTCGAGAAGGCCACGGACTGGCACACGAAACGACCGAAGCTGTAAATTGCGTCGAAGAACAAAACCTTATCACGAAAGCACGAAAGAATGAAAGCACGAAAGTAGGCCACGGATTTTTTCGTGCTTTCATTCTTTCATGCTTTCGTGATCCGTCTTTTTTGAGACATCGCGTTTCGAGCGAGGCACTCATGGCCGCAGCGTACAAGACCATCATCGGGCTCGAAGTTCACGTCCAGTTGCTCACGCGGACGAAGCTGTTTTGCGGCTGCGCCACTCGCTTCGGTGCGTCGCCAAATTCGCAAGTATGCCAGGTGTGCCTGGGCCTACCTGGTGCCTTACCGGTGATGAACCGCACCGCCTTCGAGCTTTCGCTGCGCGCGGCCCTGGCCCTGAACTGCGAGATTGCCGCGTTCACAAAGTGGGATCGCAAGAACTACTACTACCCCGACCTGCCTAAGAACTTTCAGATCAGCCAGTACGATCTCCCCTTCAGTTCGGAAGGTTGGCTCGAAATCAACGCGGCCGCGGATCCCAAGAAAGAGTTTTTGCCGAAGCGGATTGGTATCATCCGCGCCCATCTTGAAGAAGATGCGGGCAAATCGATACACGATGAATCGGGCCGAGGCGGCGATAGCAAAGTCGATCTCAATCGCACCGGCACGCCACTTTTGGAAATCGTCAGCAAGCCCGAAATGGAAAGTGCCGAGGAAGCGAAAGCGTTTCTCGAAGAGATTCGTTTGATGCTTCGCGAGATCGGCGTCTCCGATTGCGAAATGCAAGAAGGCTCACTCCGCTGCGATGCAAACGTAAACGTGAAAGTCACGCAACCGGACGGCAGTTGGGCGGCGACGCCGATCGTTGAGATCAAAAATCTCAACAGCATCGGCTCCGTGGAACGCTCGATCCGCTACGAGGCCCAGCGCCAGTACGAGCAGTTCCTGAAGGACAAGATCACCCTCTCCCCCGGCAACAAAACCACGGCCGGCTGGAACGACGATCGCGGCATCACCAAGGTGCAACGCACCAAGGAAGAGTCGGCCGATTACCGCTATTTCCCCGATCCCGACCTGGTTCCGGTACTCGTTTCGCCAGCCGAGATCGACCACGCGCGGGCCGCGATGGGCGAACTCCCCGCGCAGCAGCGGAAGCGATTGCAAGATTCCCCGTTCACGCTCTCGGCCTACGACGCGGGTGTGTTGACCGCGCAGGGTCGGCACGTCGTGGCGTATTTCGAGGCGGTGGCTTCGAAGGCCGGTGACGCCAAGGCAGCATGTAACTGGATCGCCAACGATGTGCTGGCCAGCCTGCGCGATCGCGACGAGGAGATCGACCGCTTCCCCGTCTCCGCCGAACGGCTGGGCAATCTCGTACTCGAAGTAAAGAAAACCGGCCTGCCGATGAACAAGGCTCGCGAAGTCTATGCCGACATGCTGGCCAACGGCGGCGAGGCCGGGGAGGTGATGAAAAAACTCGGCTTCCAGGTCGTCTCAGATGAAGGGCAATTACGCGAAATCATCCGTAAAGCGATTGGCGCGAACGCCCAGGCCGTCGCTGACTTCAAGGCCGGTAAGGTAAAGGCCGCCGACCGTATCAAAGGGGCGGTGATGAAGGAAACAAAGGGCATGGCCAACGCGGAGACGGTGAATCGGTTGCTGGTGGAGGAACTGTCGAAGAGCGCCTAAAACCGAAGAAGATTGAACTACAGAGACACAGAAGCACAGAGAAGATAAGAAGAGAGCAGAGGAAGACACGCTTTCTTCTAATTTCACCTGATTCCACGGCAATCTAGCGAATGCCAGTGCTTCTCGTTTCTTCTTTTCTTCTCTGTGCTTCTGTGTCTCTGTGGTTCAAATGTCTTTGGTTTTGGTTGCCGATGAGTTGAGTTACGCCAAAACCTCGCGGACGACATTTCCATGCACATCCGTCAGCCGCATGTCGCGGCCGCCGAATCTGAATGTCAGCTTGGTGTGGTCGATGCCGAGTAGATGCAGCATGGTGGCGTGCAGGTCGTGGATCTCAACCCGGCCGTTGACCATCTTGTAGCCGAACTCATCAGTCGCCCCGTGAACGGCGCCGCCTTTGATGCCGCCGCCCGCCATCCAGATCGTGAAGCCGTATTGATTGTGGTCGCGGCCGTCATTTCCCTGGGCGAACGGCGTGCGGCCGAACTCGCCGCCCCAGATCACCAATGTCGATTCGAACAGGCCGCGCGATTTCAGATCGCGCAGCAGCCCGGCGATCGGTTGATCGACGCAACGGCAATTGTCTTCGTGGCCCTTGCGCAGATTGGCGTGTTGGTCCCAGCGGTCGTGCCCGAGCGACGGCACCGTCAACTCGATAAAGCGAGCCCCTCGTTCGATCAAACGGCGGGCGATCAAGCACTGTCGGCCGAAGGTTTTCGTCGGCCCATACGCGGCTTCGAGGCCGTAGAGTTTTTGCGTCGCGAGGCTTTCGCCGTTGATGTTCATCAACTCCGGCACGGCCGTCTGCATTCGGTAGGCGGTTTCGTGATTGGCGATGGCCGACTCGATCTCGTCGACGCGGCCGAGCCGTTCGGCGACGCTGGCATCCAGCTTGCGGAGTAACGCGAGCTTGCGGCGTTGCTCTTCGTCAGTGGCTTCGGTGCGGACGATGTTCGCAACGGGTGGATCGCCGGCCCGGAAGATTGAACCCTGAAACGCGGCGGGCAGGAAGCCGCTGTTGAAATTGTCGAGCCCGCCCGGCGGGATCAGGCCGCCGTTGAGGACGATGAAGCCCGGCAGGTTCTTGTTCTCGCTGCCGAGCCCGTAGCCCATCCACGCCCCCATGCTCGGCCGGCCTTGGATGCCGGAGCCGGTGTGCAGGAAATAGTTGGCGGACGTATGCTCCGGAAATTTCGAGACCATCGAATGGATCATTGCCATGTCGTCCACGCAGCCGGAAATGTGCGGGAAGAGATCGCTGACCCAGATGCCGCTCTGGCCGTATTGCTTGAACTTCCACGGCGAGGCCATCACCTTGCCGATGCTATTGAACTGCGTCGGCTCCACTTTGAAGACTGTTCGAGGATCGCGGCCGTTGTACTTTTCGAGCATCGGCTTGTAGTCGAAGGTGTCGACCTGTGACGGGCCGCCATCCATGTAGAGGAAGATCACATTACGCACGGCCGGCTTGTGATGCAGCACCGGCCGAAACGGATCCGCCGCCGCGGCTTCCTCCGCGAGCATCGCGGTTAGCGCAACCGCCCCGAAGCCGTTGGCACAGCGCGAGAGCATTTCACGCCGGGTGAGAATCGATGGAAATGGCCGGGGGTGCATCGCGGTTCCTCGTTCAAATGCAGAGAAAGACCTATCACGAAAACACGAAAGAATGAAAGCACGAAAAAAATCAAGAAATTACTTGATTCATCATAACTTGAGTTCGAGAACTACTCGTAACTTCTTTTTCGTGGTTTCATTCTTTCGTGTTTTCGTGATAAGTCTTTTCGATTTTTTCCGGCGTGACGGCGAGCGCTAAGCCGCAAGCGGCTCATCGCGGATTCACGTTTACTATATCCGATTTCGTGCTCTCGATGATCGCCACCAGTTCCTGGCGCATATCGTCGGGGACGCCGAATTTGTCGAACGTCTGGCGAAGATCGTCGTGGAACGCGGTCCATTCCGCTTCGTTGATGCCAAGGTGGGCGTGCGAGTCGTACATCGATTTGCCCGTGTACTTCTGCGGCCCGCCGGTTGCCCAGCAGACCATTTCGGTGACCAGGTATTTGAATCCGGCTGGTGTCACGCGATGGTGCGCCTCGTCGACTTTCGGGTTCGCGTTCAGGCGGGGGTCGGCCATTACACGATCGATAAAATCATCGATCACCGTGGCAATCGGATAGACGCCGCCGAGCCGTTCGTACAACGGTTCACTCATCACGTTTCCCTTTCAGCGATTTTTTGGCCAATTTCTCGCAGCAGCGCCACGATCTCATCGATATCGCCCGTCGTCGTTCGCCAGTTAATGAAGCACATCCGCAGGGCAACCTGGTTCCGAATCCGCGTCGTCGAGAGAAACGCCCGCCGAGAGTCGCGTAGTTCCTGGACGAGTGCTTCGTTGAGTCGATCCCATTGTGTTTCATCCACGGCCGTCGAGCGAAAGCGAAAACAGACGATACTCAGATTTCGCGGATGCATGATTTCGAAACAATCGGCCTTTTCGAGGCGAGCTTGGGCATAAGCCGCCAACCGCAGGCAGCGATCCGCCAGGTCGCGGAACCAGGCCTTGCCGAGCACCTGCACCGACATCCAAATTTTCAGGGCGAGGAAGCGGCGAGTCAACGCGATTCCGTGGTCGGCGAAGTTGATTTCTCCGTCGCGCGGCGTGACATCCTGCAAATAGTCGGGCCGCATCGAGAACGCTTCTTCAAGTAGCGGCCCATTTCGAACGAGCAGGCAACCGGCCTCGAACGTCTGCGAGAGCCACTTGTGCGGGTCGAGCGTGATTGAATCCGCCCGCTCGATCCCCGCCAGTTCGCGCTTCCCTTCTGGGGTTAATATCGCCGCCCAACCGTACGCGGCGTCGACGTGCAGCCAAAGTTTTTCGCGGGCGCAAAGATCCGCGAGATCATTCATCGGATCGACGGTCCCCGTGTTGGTCGCCCCCGCATTGGCGATCACGGCCCAGGGCAGATGTCCTTCACGGCGGTCGATCTCGATTTGTTGAAGCAAGGCGGGCACGTGGAACTTCAGATCCGGTCCCGATGAAATCGCCTGAATCCGATCGGGATGCAGGCCAATCACCTTGGCGGCCCGGTCGATCGACCAGTGGCGTTGATCGCTGACGTAGAGCACCATGCGTCTGCGATCGGCAAAGGGGACGCGTTCGCGAGCGGTGACCAGGGCCGTTAGATTGGCCTCGGAGCCGCCGCTGGTGAGGATGCCGCGAGCCTCGGAAGGATAGCCGACCCATTCTTTGAACCAATCGAGCACAGTCAATTCGACCTGCGTCGGCCCCGACGCTTCGAGCCAGACGCCGCAGAAAAAGTTGGCGGCGGAGCAAAGCCAATCGCCGAGCACCGATGGAAACGCTGGTCCGCCGGGCACGAAGGCGAGGAAACGCGGATGGTTCGTCTTGTACGCGAACGGAATGATCTGCTTCTGAAAGCGGCCGAGCACCTCGGCAAACGGACGGCCTGATTCCGGAGCCGATTCGCCCAGAAGTGCCTGCAATTCTTGCGGAGTAGCTCCGTTGCCGAGCAATTGATCCGAGAGCGAAGTAAAATGGTCGAGCGACCAGCGCGTCACCAATCGCGCGGCCTCTTCCAGTTCCCCCAGTGATGGATGGGAATGAGCCCGGCCAAGATCAGGCGGAACGTCGGTCACGTTTTAATGTGTGTGGGCTTTGCGAACGTGGTCGGCGGCATCCTCGACCGGGATATGCCAGCCGCAATCGTCGCAGGGTGGGACATCCGGATAACAGTCGGCACAGTAAAGCGGGCCGCCGTGGAAGAATTGCTCGATCCGCAAGCGATCGGTACCCGCCAGACCTTCCAGGCTCAACGGAAACGCCTGCATGGTTTGGCACTTCTCGCACGGGTGCTCATTATGTTCTGCAATTACGGGCTTATAGTGGTTGTGCAATCCGCGAGCCACCACGCCGGTGCCGGAGCAGAGCGGGCAAGCCATGCCGAACTGAGCGACGATCGCCTTGCGGATGAAATCGCTTTTGTTGGGCAACTTGTTGAGGAACTCGGCCAGTTCCTCTTCGACCTTGAAGGCGACAATCTCAGTTTTCGGGGCCTTGCGGGCCATGGTGATACCGCCCGTGAGTGATGGTGACGATGAATTGATTGTATTCGGGAAGAACCGCGTTGCGCAGATTTTTGACCACGGATTTCACGGATAACACGGATAAGACCCGAAATAAATGATGGCGACATTATCCGTGTCATCTGTGAAATCCGTGGTTGGTTTTTTCTGGTTGCGACTCGGTCGCACCCGGTGTCCGGAGGTTAGATCCGTTGGTCTCGCAATCGCGTCGACGACACGTCCATGCGGAAATGCTCTTCGGGAATCGCATCGAAGAGATCACGAAACGGCTCTGCGATCTCGATGCGATCGAGGTGCATGAATTGCCCCGCAGCATCGGCACGCCCCGCGACCAAGAAGCGCCCGCCGTGGCTGCGGATGGTTTCCAGGGAGCGATCACGGTCGGCGGGGTCTCGATAATAACGCGGATCCACGATGCGCACGGCCGTGTCGCCACCCACGATCATGACCGCTCCCGGAAACAGCGATGCTTTCTGTTCAAACGTCCGCGAGCGAGTGACATACACGGTCGCGATTCCGAGAAATTGATTGAGCCGGCGGCGAACTTCTTCCTCGACAAGTTCCGGTTTATCGACGTTGACGATGCTCAGTTCAAACGCGACCGGCATCAGAAGCCGACCGGCCGCGATTTCCGCCAAGCGGCGATGGCCGTCGTGCAACGGATTGAACGAACCCGCCAGGATCGCACGTGGCAACGGGCCGTCGTACCGAAGTTGGCCATCGAGTTCTTGGCAGAGCCAGGGGTGATCGAGAAGCATTGCGTTCATGAAAGGGATTCACACGGATCCCCGAGCCCGAAGCGCTAGCAAGGGCGAAAGTTCGCCCTTGCTAGCGCTTCGGGCTCGGGAAAACACGCTCATTCTATGGAATCGCTTCATTCACATTCAATAACCCGCCCTTCGTGCAGGCGTAATCGCCGTGTCACGCAACTCGGTATCTCTTCCGGCCGATGCGTGACGAAAATTAGCGATTGCTCAGGTTTCAATTGGGTATCGAGCCAGATCTTCAGAGTTTCGATCAAACGGCCATCGAGTCCTTGAAACGGCTCATCCAGAATCAACAAGGGCGGCGCTTTGACCAGGGCCCTGATGAGTAACACGAGCCGTTGCTGGCCCGTCGACAGCCGGCCGAACGGGCGTTCCGCGAGATCGAGGATACCGAAGCGTTCGAACAGATCATGCAGCACGATGTCTTGTTCGGCAGTCGTGGCCCGAAAGGCCAGCACGTCGAAGAAGCCGGTCGCGGCCGCCCGGAAGGCCGTGAGCGGTTCGGAAAAGTAAAGATGCAACTCCGGCGACACGAGGCCGACGTTTCGCTTGATGTCCCAGATCGTTTCGCCGGTGCCGCGTTGCTTGCCAAAGAGAATGATCTTGTTGCTATACGCCTGCGGATGATCGCCCGCGATCAAGCTAAGCAGCGTTGTTTTGCCGGAGCCGTTGGGACCGAGCAGGGCCCAGCGTTCGCCCTCGCGCACGCACCAATTGACGTCGCGGAGAATGGGGCGGTCTCCATAGCCGACGTTGACGTGTGACATCTCAATGATCGGTTTGGAAGACGCAACAGATTTTACAACGAGGTTCGGTGAAACCGGCCGAGAGACCTGTCCCACGAAATCCGCTCGTTTCCCCTGCCAGCGATTGTCGAGATCGATGACATGCGTCACCCAATCAGGGATCGACTCCGGCGCGGTGTTCAGAAGCAACCGCGTACCATGCCGAAGCAAATCAGCCAGCGCCGCGGCCACCTCCGCACGGCCGGCAACATCGAGCCCCATGAACGGCTCATCGAGAATCAACATTTCCGGATGGCCGAGCAAAGCCCGCGCGATGCGTGCCCGGCGGGTCTGGCCGTTCGAGAGTTTAATGAGGGAAAGGTCGCGCGGCACGTTCAAGCCGAGCAGATGGCACACTCGTTCGATCTCGACATCATCTACGGCATTTCCCGCACGGAGAAACGCGTCGAGGCTGAGATCGTCATCGGGTTCGATGAAGTTGAAGCGTTGCTGGTAATAGTGCCGGGAATAGGAAAACAGCCGCGACTCTTCCTTGAACGAAACCCGCTGCACCACCTGGGCGATCCAGTTGATCACCCGGCCCGATTCACGCAAGCGATCAATGAAGGGCCAGTCGATCGAACCACCTTCAATCTGCATTTTCCCCGCCAGCGCCTCGGCCAGCGTCGATTTTCCGGAACCGACTCCGCCGACGATGGCCCAAGTTTCGCCTTCGTGGATGGTCCAAGAAAGAGTTCGGAGAACGACATCGCCACCGGGGCGGCGAATATTGGCGTTGTCGAGGATGATCGTAGGAGCCTGATGGTGCATCGTGTGCGGTATCCGTGGTTCTCGTTCTGAGTTTCCAGGGTACGGTTTATGATTTGCATTCCCGTAAATCGATCCACGGCCGCCACCGACTAAAAAACTCCTCTTGCGAACTCCACCCAATTCCCCGTATATCCCCTCCGCTTGCGATTGGCTCGACGCGCGAAGTTGGGTAACGGAGGAAGAAGAGCGATGGTCGCTCCTGGCCGAAAAACTGTTCGATGGCTCCTCTACATCGCCTTCATGGTGTTGGCAGCGGGCTGTCATAGCGGTTCAAAATCCGGATGGTCGCTGACCAATGGCGGCTCGCTCGTCGATTACGATCGCCATGCCAAGCGACTCGAGGTTCGGCCGCAAGAGACTTCGCTCCCGGTCGGCAAGCAGATGCTCTTGCTCGCTACCATCTACGACGACGAAAACAAGCCTCGCCGAAAACGCCGAGTTGAGTGGAAGATCGAAGGCCCTGGCATTATTCTCGATGTGGATGAGGGCGGTGTTCTGCGCGGCCGAGGTTTCAAGGAAGATACCAAGTCCGCTATAACCTTCACCGAGACGAGCGAACACGCGTTGCCGCCAGGCGTTGACAATCCGCTGAATCAAGTGGTGCGGGCCGGTCAAACTTGGTGCGTCGTCACCTCCGCCGTTGAGGGGCAGACCATTGTTCACGCTTACGCTCCCGAGATCGCTGACTCGGAAAACAACCGCGTTCTTGTCAAATTGAACTGGGTCGATGCCCGCTGGCAATTCCCGCAAGCGTCCACCGCCAAGGCCGGTTCGGAAATGATTCTGCAAACACGCATCACTCGCCACACCGATCAGCAGCCGGCCGCGAATTATCCGATTCGCTATACGCTACTTAATGATGGCCCAAGTGCCACGCTCGGTCGTGCCGATGTGCGGACCGGCAAAGAGACCATAACGGAAATCATCGTGCCGACCGGGGCCGACGGCCTTGCGAAAGCGGTGATCGCCGAGTTGAAGCCCGACTTCGGCACCAATCGCGTTGGTATCGAAGTGCTACGAGCCGATCCGAGCCAATCGGGCGGATATGCGGTGCTGGCCAAGGCGGAGACGAAGATCGACTGGCAAGCACCGCAGGTGCGTTTGAACATCGACGTACCGAAGGCCACCGCGATCAACCAAGCGTTCACGATGACGTACTCGCTGACCAACGGCAGCGGGCTCGAAACCGCGCCGATGGTCTTGAAGACGGCCATTCCGGCCGGATTGGAAGTCGTCAGCACCTCGCCAAGGGCGACGGCCGACGGCAGCGACTTGCTCTGGTCGCTCCCTTCGCTGGCGGGCAATAACCAGCAGGCGGTGCAAGTGGTGGTGCGGCCCGTGCGTGCAGGAATGTTCGCATTGAGCGGCGCGGCGCGGACCACCGACAATCTGACGGCTCAGGGGACCGCCTCGGTGCAAGTCACGGAATCAAAGCTCGGCATCACGATCAATGGCCCCAAGACGGCACTTGTCGGCGAGAATCTTCCTTATCAGATCGCGGTCACGAATTCCGGCAGCGGTGTGGCCACCAATGTTCGCGTGAAGGCTCAATTCGATGGTGGGCTCGATGTCGTCGGCAAGTCAGGCGGTGTCGAGACGATCATCGACAAGCTCGAAGCGGGACAGTCGCGGATGATTCCGGTGGCATTGTCGCCTCGCCAGGCTGGTAAGTCGGCCGTGAAAGCGATCGTGGTTGCGGACGGCAATGCCCAGGCGGAATCGCCGGCCATTGGCATCGACATCCGCAAGCCTGAACTCAAAATCGAAGCAACCGGCCCGGATCGAGGTTACATCAATCAGGATGTCACCTGGAAACTGCGTGTCTTCAATCCCAGCGATGTGCCACTTTCGAATGTGATCGTGCGTGCCGATTTGCCGCCCGATTTCACATTCCGTGCCGCCAGCACCGACGGCCGCCTGATCAACAACGGCGTCGAGTGGAACCTCGGCACCATGGTCGGCAAGCAATGGACCGACCTCACGGTCGCGGGCTCGGCGAAACGGCTCGGCAAGACGGCCCTGACGGCCTCGGTCTCGGCGGCCCCGCTCGATAATCGTGATGGCGCATTCAAAACGGTTTCGCTGGTCCAACCGTTTAGCTCGAATCGCGTTGAGTCGGCGATCGAGATCCTCGGCGTGCCGGCCCTTCAGCTTGAAGTCTACGATTCCGCGGATCCCGTCGCGATTGGGCAGAAGTTCACGTACACGATCCGCGTCAAGAACGCCGGCACGCTGCCCGCCAATCAGATCGAAATCGTCGCCAACATTCCGCCGCAGGTCAAAGCCACGCGGGCCTATGGTGCGGTCAATGGCAAGATCGACGGACAACGCGTGACGTTCCCGCTCATCGCGTCGCTCCAGCCGAATCTGACCAGCACCTACACCATCGAAGTCGAAGGGGCCTCCGAAGGTGATGGGAGATTTCGCGTCGAGTTGAAGAGCCTTTCACTTGGGAGCCCGCTCGCCTCGGAAGAACCGACGCGTATCTTGCCGAAACGATAACCAGTGACTTCTAGTCTTCGTAGGACGGCCTTCCTTGGCCGTCCGATACTTTGGACGGCCAAGGAAGGCCGTCCTACGAAGAAACATCATTCAATTCCCACCTAAATTGCTTATAAAGAAATCCAATCCCACCCGTGGTTCTTCTTCATCGAGATCTTCATCATGCAGCGTATCCCTCGTGAACAATCGCGCAAGTTCGCTTTCGACTGGCACGATCAACCATTAGTTCGCGTGAAGCCGGGCGAGACTTTCGAGATCGAGACCTGGGACGCGAGTTCCGGCTACTTCAAGACGCCGGAAGACAAAGCCGTCCCCGGCAAACGGCCCGGCTTCGACCGCAGCCCGCCGCAAGCCAATCCGATCGGTGGACCGGTTTTTGTTGAAGGCGTTGCGCGCGGCGATACGCTCGTCGTCCGCATCGAGCAGATTCAAGTGGAACCGTATTCATGGGTTGCCGTCGGCCCGCGCCGTGGACCGCTCGGCGAATCGACTCGCTTCCCCGATTGCTCGACCGAATACACCACCAAAATTTTCAAGCACACGCCCGGTCCCAGCGGCACGACGGTTGACGGCACCCTCCATTTCAGTGACCGGATTTCCTGGCCGATCACGCCGTTCATCGGCACCCTTGGCGTCTGTCCCGATCGCGAAGTGACGACCAGCATTGACGGCCAGGGTGACTGGGGCGGCAACCTCGACTTCCGCGACGTCGCCCCTGGCAACACGATCTTTCTGCCTGTCTATCACGAAGGGGCCCTGTTCTATCTCGGCGACGTCCATGCCAGCCAGGGCGACACCGAGTTCACCGGTACCGCCGCCGAGACGCAGAGCACCGTCCGCCTCAAGCTCGATGTGATCAAGGGCAAGAAAGTCCCATTCATGCGCATCGAGAAACCCGACTCGATCATCGCCCTCGATTTCTACCGCCCGCTCGAAGTGGCCGTGGAAGTGGCGACGGTTCGCCTCATCGAATGGCTCGTGGCCGACTTCGGCTTCAAAGCCGTCGACGCGTACTGCCTCGTAAGCACGTGCCCGGACTTCCGGATTCACGTGTATCAGATGTGCAAGATCGGGAAGTTGAGTTACGTGGCAGGGGCGGAGATACCGAGGAAGTATTTGGGGAAATGAAGTCGGTCACCCTTGCTCATTGATCTTTGTCCGCTGATCCGCCATCATAGTCCTTCGTCACTGTTTCGTCATACACCAGGGAGTTTCATTCATGTTCATGCGTAGCGCACTACTCATCCTCGGGATCGGCTTCTTGCCGACGTTGGCGCAAGCCGACGTCAAGCCGAACGCCCTTTGCTCGGAAGGCATGGTCCTCCAGCAGAAATCGAAAGCGAAAATCTGGGGCACGGCCGAGAAGGGTGAGGCCATCAACGTCTCTTTCCGCGACAAAACCACGGACACCAAGGCCGACGACAAAGGCAACTGGGTCGTGGATGTTGAAACCGGTGCCGCCGGCGGGCCGTTCGCGCTGACCATCAAGGGGAGCAACACTATTGCCTACAAGAACGTCCTCGTCGGCGAGGTATGGATCTGTTCCGGGCAATCGAACATGGAAGCGAAAGTCGGTAGCTACCTCAAGTCCGATGACATGCCGTACGCCTCCGCCGCCGCACCCAACCCGATGCTTCGGACTTTCAACGTCAAGCGGAATCCCCAAACCACTCCGCAAACTGAAACAGCGGGTGAGTGGATCGAAGCCAGTCCCAAGACGGTTGGCCAATTTACGGCGGTTGGCTATTTCTTCGGACGCCACCTGCAAGAGAACCTCAAGGTCCCCGTTGGCCTGATCCACACCAGCTGGGGCGGCACGCGCATCGAAGCCTGGATGAGTGAATCTGCTCTGGCCCCGTTCGAAAAGGCCAACCCGACCGCCAAGGCGGGCAGTCCTAACGGTGCCTCGCAACTTTACAACGGCATGATTGCCCCGCTTCTCAATTATCAAGTGAAGGGGGCCATCTGGTATCAGGGCGAAAGCAACGCCGGCGGTGCTTACAAGTATCGCGCGACGCATCCCGCCATGGTCGAGAACTGGCGCGCCGACTTCAGGAACCCAGACCTCGCCTTCTACTTTGTGCAACTCGCACCCTTCGGTGCAACGCCCAAGGCACCCGGCGAAAGTAACTGGGCCGAACTCCGCGAAGCACAGAACATGACGCTCAAGCTCAAGAACACCGGCATGGCCGTCATCACGGACTTCGGCAGCGAGTACGACATTCACCCGACACCGAAGCGCCCCGTGGGCGAACGGCTTGCCTTGGCGGCACGAGCTCAGACCTACGGCGAGAAGATCGTTTATTCCGGTCCTCTCTACAAGTCGTCCAAGACTGATGGCAACAAGATTGTTCTCAGCTTCGATCACGTCGGCGGCGGACTTGTCGGCAAGGAAATGGTGCCGACCATCGAGCGCAAGGATAAGGACGGCAAGGTTACAGGGGCTGCCTATCGCGTCAAGGAAAACTCGTCGGCCAATGCTCCCCTGACCGGTTTCGCCATCTGCGGCAAGGACAAGGTTTTCAAGGAAGCGAAGGCTGAAATCGTGGGCGAAACGGTCGTGGTTTCGGCCGAAGGCGTCGCCGACCCAATCGCGGTTCGCTATGGCTGGGCGAACCATCCGATTTTGAATCTATTCAATCGCGAGGGCCTGCCGGCATCGCCGTTCCGCACGGACGAATTCCCCGGCATCACTCAGCCGAAGAAGTAACCGCTATCAGCTCTGGGCGGTGGGAAAGCGAGATGGAGTCCTGACGGGACCCTGAACCCCGAAAGCGTGGCGAGCGTCGGTCACTTCGACCGACGCTCGCCATTAGCCGAAGGAACTCACCGTTTTCAGTTCTCGAATTCGTTCAATGATGGTCCTTCCGAGGCGGCACTTCTGGAAGCAATCAAAGAATCGACCCAGCGGTTTACTTTGTGCGCGTGAACCGTTGCGTCAATTCCAATTTGCACTCTCAAGAGTTCAAGATCGAGCAGGCACCTTGCGTTTCTTTTTCGCGACGGCCGCTTTCTTTGTTACCTTCGGCAATCGGCGTGAAGCAACAGCTTTCGGTTTCGGATTGCCTCTGGGCTTCGGTTCGCGTGGCGGCGCGGCAGACTCGGCTTGTTTGGTCCCTTCGATGTCGATCCCGAAGATCGCTCCCAAATCGGAACCGTTCAGTGTGTTGTCGTTCTTCCCCTTGAGCGTCTGGCTGAGGTTGTCGGCATCGACCGCCTGGCTGATGAGTTCGAGGTGATCGACATCGCGAAGGGTGAATAGCAATTCCGGCGATGAATCAAGCCGGGCACCGACACCGTACAGAGTGGCCGCGATGTGCTTGCACATTCCAGCCGAATCCGGGCAACTGCACGACATCTTGATTTCCCTGGGCTGAGGAAAAAGGCCCGATTCACGTTGCGTCAATCGCTGCATGATGCCTTGATCGAACCGACCTTGAAGGAGATCGATCAGCGAATCGACGGAGTGCGAGCAGTCTTTCTTGATTTGCGACCAGACGGGGGCCGGCACCGTCTTGATTTCGATGGACACTCGATAGATTTCGGAACCGCTGACGAGTGCCTTGACCTTGCCGCGTTCGATTTGCAGATCGATGACCGAACCGTTGCGGACGTAAGTTCGGCCACGTGGTAGTCGGTTGGAATAGTCGCTATACCGTTCCAGGTTCTCGCACCAGGCTTTGCCCCAGAACGAGGAGGAAATCTTGTTGCCGCTCAGCTCGACGGGTGAAAGAGTGCGTTTCTCTTTTTTGGCCAGTTTGGTCGCGTAAGCCCTTGCGT
Organism: Planctomycetota bacterium; assembly: GCA_021413475.1. Lineage (GTDB taxonomy): Bacteria > Planctomycetota > Planctomycetia > Gemmatales > Gemmataceae > JAIOQJ01. The sequence continues at coordinate 36,013 of JAIOQJ010000325.1, forward strand.
TGGCCTTCCGCTTCGCCACCGGAACGTAGGGCCGCCATTCAAAATGCCAGGACATGAGGTGCCTCCCTGCTGTGTACGCCAATGGTTCGTCTGGAGAATGTTATCAGTCCGGGATAGGCTTCTGCAAGGGTTTTTCACGATTCATCCGTCGTCGCACGGCTGATGTCGAGCGACACGAATCGCAAGAGCTCGGCATCGCTCATTTCCGTCAGTTTCGCTTCACCGTCCGCGTTGAGCACCTGGTCGGCCACCGCTTGCTTGCTTTGAATCATGGCGTCGATCCGTTCTTCCACCGTGCCGCGGCAGACGAACTTGTGAACCAATACGTTTCGCTTTTGACCGATGCGAAAAGCTCGATCGGTGGCCTGGTTCTCAACGGCCGGGTTCCACCAGCGGTCGAAGTGAATGACATGGGATGCTGCTGTCAGGTTGAGCCCGCTACCGCCGGCTTTGAGGGAGATGACGAAGAACGGCGGACCCTGTTCGTCTTGAAAAGACTTCACCAACTCAGCGCGTTTTTTGACCGGAGTGCCTCCGTGAAGCACGAGTCCCTCGCGGCCAAACACCTCGGCCAGAAATTCAGCCAAGGGTTGCGTAATCGACTGGAACTGAGTGAAGACAAGCACCTTTTCTTGACGTTCAATGATTGGCTCACACAAGAGACGAAGGCGTTCAAACTTGCCGCTCTCGTTAGAAACAAACGCGGTGCCCGGCAAATACTGGGCGGGGTGGTTGCAGATTTGCTTGAGATGAATCAGCATCGCCAGGACGAGGCCCCGACGCGCGATGCCGTCGGCGGTTTCGAGACGTTTCGAGAAATCCTCGACGATCTTCTCGTAGAGAACGGCCTGTTTTTTGGACAATCCGCATTCCGCCCGCATCTCCGTCTTTTCCGGGAGATCGGGGGCGATATTGCGATCGGTCTTGAGACGACGCAGAATGTATGGTCGAACGAGTCGTCTTAGTGCGGTGTATGCTTGGGCGTTCTGCCCCTGATTGAGTCTTTTGACATATTGCTTGAACTGCGCGGCGGTTCCCAGCAGGCCCGGACAACAGAAGTCGAACAGCGACCAAAGATCGCCCAGGTGGTTTTCAACGGGCGTTCCCGTCATTACCAGTCTGCAACCCGCGGCGAGTTTCTTGAGCGTGCGGGTCTGAGTGGAACCTGCATTCTTTATCGCTTGAGCTTCATCGAGAATCGCCAGCGGCCATCTCAATTTCTCAAGCCACTCTTGCCGTCGGGCCAGGCCGTACGTGGTAATGACCAGATCGAAATGAGCCAATGCGGTCGCGGGATCCTTTGCGATTTCGTCCAGTTTCTCCGCCGAGGATTCGGAGCGATGCGCGAAAAAGACCTTGAGCGATGGAGCGAATCGTGTCAATTCTTGCCGCCAATTGCCGATCAATGATGCCGGCACAACGAGCAGACTGGGAGGAACCGCCTGTCCCTTGGAATGCCGTTTTCGCAAGAGAAGTAGGTCAATCACCTGAATCGTCTTGCCCAATCCCATGTCATCCGCCAAACAGCCGCCCAGACCGAGTTCCGTCACAAGCCACAGCCAGCGCACACCTTCCACTTGATAGGGTCGCAAGGTCGCTTGCAGATCGCGGCCGGGTTGACACGCGTCGATCGTTTCGGGATGGCGCATCCGTTCGAGCGTTTCGCGCAGCCAGCTTCCTGCCGAGATTTGCGACCAGTCGGCAACGGTGTCCTCGGCCTCATCGGCGGCCGTCAGTCTGGCACCTGCAAGCAATCGCATTCCTTCGATGAAGCCGATTCCCTTGGCGTGTTCTTTCTCGAGCGACTTCCAGTGGTCGAGCGCTTCCTGAATTTGTTCGCGATCGACTTCGACCCATTTGCCGCGCAGCAGAGTGAGGCCATCGGTCGCTTGCAGGAGTTGCTTCCGTTCCGCGTCGCTGAGAGGCTCACCATCGATTGTGAGCGCGACGTGAAAATCGAGCATGTTGTCCATCGACAACACGCTCGCTGGCCGTGTCCCGAGGCTAACCTGCACTTGTGGGCGCGGCGGCTTGCGGGCCGACCACCAATCGGGCAGACGCAAGACGATGCCGGCTTGCTCGATCGGCAGCGATTCTTTGAGAAAGCGATGGGCCTCGCGGATGGTCCACGCTTGCGGCGAGAAGAGGGCTTTGGAATCCAGCAACTCCCGCGCGAGTGGACTTTGTTCCGCCGCGCGCCGCACCGGTTCCAAGAGGGCGGTCAGCTTGGCTTGCTCCTTGGTGCCCGCGTATGTTTTTAGTGCCTCCGCTAAAGGCAAATGCTGAAGGCGAGCGTCACTCGACATCCGATGCGTGAAAGTCGCCAGGAATGCGAACGGTCGATTCGGATCTCGCTTGTTTTCCGCCAGGTGAAACGTGACCCGTCCCAGGAGACGCCAGAGCGGATGGACCGATTGCAGCCAGGTCGCCGGCCCGTTGCGATGGGCCGAGGCACGCTCGATAGCCAGGCCGCGTAGGGCTCGCCAAAGCTCGCGCAGTCGCTCGACCGACAGGTATTCGAGCCCGCGCATGGGCGGTGCCCCGGTCACCAGAATTCCGAGTTCGTCGTCGGTAGGCTCTGGCAGCGTCATCCATTGGTCGACTGGCGCTTCGCCCAGATGACAAACGCGTTGGAAGAAGTCGCGTGCGAATCCTTTCCAGAATACAAAATCTGCCGGGAGTTCTCGATCCAGTTTGCTGGATGCCAAGAGCAGCAAACCTTCCGCGCTCGATTCACCGAAGGCGTGCTGGAGAATGGTGATTGTGGATTCGTCAAGCGTGGACGGTGCCGCGGGATCCTCGTCGAGGTGCAACTGGCCGCTTGGCGTGATGGATAAGTAGGGTTGCATCATGGGAATCCTATCCCAAAAAAAAGTGATCGGTGTGTTTCGAGCGAGCAATTCACCCAAAACTCACCGATCATCACAACAGTCACTTCAGTTCTTTGATCTTGATGTTCTTGAAATGCACTTCCCATCCTTCGCATTGGAAACCGATCGGGCCCTCCGTGAGCGGGCTCTTGCCGGTGGAGACGAGGACGCCGTTTAGCTTCACCGTGATCGATCCATCGGCCTTGCAGGTGACCTCGGTCGTGCTCCACTCGCCCATCGGCCGCAGGGCCTTCTTGTGAGCTTCTTCGTTGAAGGTGCTTTCCAGGCCTTCCTTGAAGCCAACCGCGTAGAGCTTGCCGTGGTCCTTGTAGCGGCCTTGCGGTTCGACGCTCTTCGGCATCACCTTGTGCGGTAACTGGATATGCACGAGGCAGCCGCTGTTGCTATCGGGCGTGCTATCTTTGGGAAATCGCCAGTCGAATTGCAGAACGTAGTTCTTGAAATTCTTGTCCGCGTATATGTAGCACTTCGGTTTTCCGCTGACGATCAAGGCGCCCTCCTTGATCGTGAACGTCTTGGCCGGATCGGCACCCTTGTCCTTATCCTCGTATTGAACTTTCAGACCCTTTAGATCGATGCCGTTAAAAAGTGGCGTGAAGCCGTCGTCCTTGTCGGCCGCCCGCGAAACGGGGACAAACAGAATCGCGGTGGTAGCGAGACCAAATAAAAACTGACGCATGGAGGTCCTTTCGAGTGGAGAGAAGAATCGACTACTTACTTTGCGGTTTCTCAAACACCTTCGCATCGAGTTTCTCCAGCGGCTTCTGGTCGCTGAATTCTTCTTCGAGGAACAATTTGCCGTCGCGTTTGATGGTGAGTCTGTCGAAGACCTTCAGGCCGTTTTTGTCTTTCCAGCCGTTGAGGAAAACCTCTTGTGTCACTTCCATTTTGCTGAATTCGTCCCAGGCTTTGGTTTCGCTTTTGGCGAGCAAGTGGGTCTTTTCATCCAGGTAGAGCGTCACGTTGCGCTGATCCTTGCGGGTGACTTTGATGCCGATGGTCGGTTTGTCGTCAACCTTGATGCCGGGGACGATCGTGAGCGTGAACTCTTTCTCCTTGAGCGGGGTGATTTGCGAAACGAACATCGTGTAGATCGTGCGGTTGAATTCCTCCGCCTTTTTCTTGTCCATGTCGCGCATGTCTTCGCCCATTTTTTCCCACGCCACTTTGCCGTCGCTAGCAGCGGACATGGTCGTCTTCTGACCGCCGAACTCCATCGCCATGTCGAAGCGCATCATGTTGGGCTTCATGTACGAGTAGTCGGCTATGTACGGGATCTTCATGCCGAAGCCGTGGAACGTGCCTTTGGTTTTCCACTGTTCGCCGTTCACTTTTTTGAGTTTCTCCGCATCGCCCAATGCAGCGATGGCTTTGTCGATCACGGCCCCCGCGTCGTCGGCGGACCGGCCGATGGTCGCGGTGACGAAAATCAACAACAGGGCGCTGGCCCCGCTCAAGTAGGAACGCATGGATGTTCTCCTGAAACTGTTCGAGGGTAGACGTGATCGTGTTGTATTTTTACTAACTGACGAGCCGAGCGGCGTAAGCCGCCGGGTGAAGTTTCAGATTCTGATGCGTCACCCGGCGGCTTACGCCGCTCGGCTCGCCACCGAATTCGTCGGTCTCGCCAATCGTGATGCCCGGCTTGATGCCGCCGCCGGCCATCCACATGGTGTACGAATCGATGTGATGGTTGCGGCCGACGGATGTGCGGGCTTCACCCATCGGCGTACGGCCGAATTCGCCGCCCCAAATCACGAGTGTCGAATCGAGCAGGCCGCGATTCTTCAAGTCGGCGATCAAGGCAGCCGCGGGTTGGTCGATATCTTTGCAGACTTTGTCGAGGCCGTTGGTGAGGTTGTTGACGCTATCGCCGTGATGGTCCCACTCGGTGTGGTAAAGCTGCACGAAACGCGTGCCGCGTTCGACCAGCCGGCGCGCGAGCAGGCAATTGTTCGCGAAAGTCGCCTTACCCGGCTCGGCACCGTACATGTTGAGGGTCTGCTTGGTCTCTTTCGTGAGATCGATCAACTCGGGAGCGCTCGACTGCATCCGGTACGCCATCTCGTAGGAGGCGATGCGCGTGGCGATCTCCGGGTCGCCGGTGGCGTCGAGGCGTTCGCCATTGAGATCGCGCACGGCATCGAGCACGTCGCGCTGCCGCGTTGCCGAGATGCCCGTCGGCGACGAGAGATTGACGATCGGATCGCCGCCGGAGCGGAAGGGAACGCCCTGATACGACGTGGGCAGGAAGCCGGAGCCCCAGTTGTGGACGCCGCCGCGAGGGCCGCGCGGGCCGGATTGCAGCACGACAAAACCGGGCAGGTTCTGCGATTCGGAACCGATGCCGTAAGTCACCCACGAGCCCATCGACGGCCGGCCAAATTGCGGCGAGCCGGTATTCATGAAGATCTTGGCGGGGGCATGGTTGAAGACGTTGGTCGCCATCGAACGGACAATCGCGAGTTCGTCGGCCACCTTGCCCAGATGCGGCAAACACTCAGACATCCACGCTCCGCTTTGGCCGTGCTGAGCGAACTTGCGCGAGGTGCCGAGGAGTTTCGGTTTCTCTTTCGTGAAGGTGTTCATGAAGGCGAATCGCTTGCCTTCCAGGAACGAATCAGGGATCGGCTGGCCATTCAGTCTCTGCAATTCCGGCTTCCGTTCGAAGAGTTCGAATTGGCTGGGGCCACCCGCCATAAACAGGAAGATGACACTCTTTGCCTTCGCTGCGAAATGCGGCCTGTGAACGACGGAAGGAGCGGCCACGGCATCGCGTGCCAGCAGCGAACCGAGCGCGATCGAACCGAGACCGACGCCGCAATCTCGAAAGAAATGCCGGCGTGTTTGGTGGAGGAGACTGGAGTGCATGGTGGCTCTCGATTTCAATGGACGGCCCAAGGAAGGCCATCCTACGAAGGAATGCCTTCTCTTCGTAGGACGGCCTTCCTTGGCCGTCCCGGTATTTATTCCCGCGTGATGAACTCATCCAAGTTCATCAATACGCGTGCCGTCATGATCCATGACGCACGATCGATCACGGCGGCGTCGGCTTCTTTGCTCGGCAATTCCGCCAGCGAGCGAGCTTCGCTCAGGTTCGCCGCGAAGTTTGCTTTCTGCCCCTTCAAGAACGCTTCGAGCCGATCGAGTTCCCGTTGCGTCGGCGGTCGCGACAAGCACATCCGGAACGCGAAGGTCAGTCGGCCGATGTCGTCGGTCGGGCCATCGGTTGTCACCCGGCGAGCGAGGGCGATGGCGTACTCGTAGAAGCCTGAATCGTTGAGCAAGGTCAATGCTTGCAGCGGGGTGTTCGAACGGGCCCGCCGGGTGCACGTGAAATTCGAATCGGGGGCATCGAACACGATCAACCCGGGATGCGGAGCGGACCGCCAGAAGTAGGTGTACATGCCGCGTCGGTAACGATCCGTGCCGGTGCTCGCCTTCCATGCTTTGTCGATCTGTGTGAACCGATAGACGCCTTCGGGTTGCGGCGGGAACACACTCGGGCCGCCAACTTTCGAATTGAGTAACCCACCGGCGGCCAGCGACGTGTCGCGGACGATTTCGGCCGTGACGCGGATCCGCGTTTGCTTGGCCAGCAGACGATTACGGGGATCGACGACCGCGAGATCGGGACGGGCGTGCGACGCTTGCCGGTAGGTGGCCGACATGACGATCAATTTGTGCATCGCCTTGACCGACCACTTCCGTTGCATGAACTCGGAAGCGAGATAATCGAGTAGCTCGGGATGGCTGGGCGGCGTCCCTTGCGTGCCGAAGTCGTTCTCCGTCTCGACGATGCCGTTACCGAAGAACTGGCCCCAGTAACGATTGACGGCCACGCGAGCGGTCAGTGGGTTGTCGGTCGCCACCAGCCAATTGGCAAGATCGAGCCGCGAAAGGCTTGGCTTACTCGGCAACGGCGGCAGAATCGATGGCGTCCCAGCTGTGACCACGACGCCCTTGCGGAGGAAATCGCCGCCGAGATGCACGTTCGTAACCCGCGGCGTTTTGGTTTCCTGCAACACCATCGAGGTGGTGACGACGGGTTCCTGCTTCTTCAAATCCTCGTGCTGTTTAACGAGATCGATGCGGTGTTGGAGAAGGGTCGAATGCACGACGGCCGCAATCGGATTAGCCACCGCCCCTACCACAAGACGCGTTTGATCGGCGAAACGGAAGCTCTCTTCAAGAATCTTCTTTTGCTTAACACTCCGGCCGGCCGGTGCGACCATGAACAGCGTCTGGATCTCTTTGGGCACCATGTGCCGACTCGCGTCGGTGATGCCGAGTTCCCATTTCTCGACGGCCTCGGGCGTGGTGAGGTCGTAACGCTTCAGTTCGGTTTCGACGGCCGTGATCCGGGCGCGAATTTTCTGCCGTTCTCGATCCTGATCGGGTGTCAGGATCTCCAGGTTCGGCTCGTCGCAATTGTTGAAGAAGGCGAAGAACTGGTAGAACTCGCGCTGCGAGAGCGGGTCGAATTTGTGGTCGTGGCACTGGGCGCAGCCGAGGGTCAAACCGAGCCAGACCGATGAGGTCGTGTTGACCCGATCGATGATCGAATCGACGCGGAACTGCTCGAGGTCGATGCCGCCTTCTTGGTTGATCTGGGTGTTGCGGTGAAATCCGGTCGCCACTTTCTGGTCCATCGTGGCCTTCGGCAACAGGTCGCCGGCGAGTTGCTCCCGGGTGAATTCGTCGAACGGCATGTCCTTGTTGATGGCATCGATCACCCAATCGCGGTACTTCCAAATCGAACGCGGGGCGTCGATGCTGTAGCCATTCGAGTCGGCATAGCGAGCCATATCGAGCCAGTGCCGACCTTGCATCTCACCATAGTGCGGTGAGGCGAGCAGGTGATCAACCAAGGCCTCGTAGGCCGTTTCCGGCTTAGTGGCCGATTCCTTCAGAAAGCGATCCACTTCTTCGATCGTCGGCGGCAACCCGGTCAGATCGAGCGACAAACGGCGAATCAGCGTGATCGGATCCGCTTCCTTCGAGGGTGCGATTCCCTTCCTTTCAAGCTCGGACAGGATGAAGCGATCGATCGAGTTGCGCGCCCAAGAAGTCTTCTTCACGGTCGGATCCGGCGGCCGCCGGATTGGTTGAAACGACCAGTGTGCCGATTTCGGTCCCCCCGCGACAATCTCTTCTTTTGTCGGCCCCTTGGCACCCTCGTCGCTCCAACGGTGGAGGAGGGCGATGTCCTCCGGCGCCAGC
>JAIOQJ010000307.1 GCA_021413475.1 Planctomycetota bacterium
GTCGCTTACGCTCCCGGCTCTCCAGTCGAATTAGAAAGTGAGTTCCCCGTCGTGAGTTCTTTTGCCGATTCGCTGAAGCTCGCTTTCAGCACCAATGCCTATCTCAATTTTTCATTCCCTGAGGCGGTGCGCAAGCTGGCCGCGATCGGCTATGCCGGCGTCGAGATCATGGCGGATGTGCCCCATGCTTGGCCGGCGTACATGTTGCCCGAACATAAACAATCCATCCGCGATGCCCTGGCGAAGAACCATCTGACGATCTCGAACATCAACGCCTTCATGATGCACGCGATCAGCGATCCGCGGCAGCTTTACTGGTATCCGTCGTGGATCGAGCCGGATGTGAATTATCGCCAGGTTCGCATCCTGCACACGAGACGCGCGCTAACGATGGCGAGGGAACTCGGCGCGAAGTGCATCACCACCGAACCGGGCGGTCCCGTCGCGGCCGGGCAATCGTGGAATGAGGCCCTGAAGCTCTTCGTCGAGATGATCAAACCGGTGGCCGCGCATGCGGAGAAGGAAGGCGTACTCCTCCTCGTAGAACCGGAACCGGGCCTCTTGATCGAGACGGCTGCCCAGTTCGAAGAGTTCATGCAGCATATCGACTCTCCCGCGGTCGGCCTGAACTTCGATATCGGCCATCACTATTGCGTGAAGGACGACCCGGCTCCGACCATCGAACGGCTGGCGAAATACATCCGGCACATCCACCTAGAAGACATTGCCGCCACGCGCGTCCATCATCACTTGATCCCCGGCGAAGGGGCCATCGACTTCGCCGCGGCATTGCGCTCGATCCGTAAAATCGGCTACGACGGTTGGGTGACGATCGAGTTGTATCCCTACGTAAACGATCCCGACCACGCGGCCCGCACCGCACGGGAGCGAATTTTGAAGATCGCGGGCGGGATCGAGTAGAAACCAGGAAAAGTCAATCGGCCGGCGAGCCAGGTTGCGTAAGCTCCTGGAGGGTTGCAAGCGAAACGCAAATTCCTCCAGGTGCTTACGCAATCTGGCTCGCCAGGCATTATTTGACATCGGACTTTCGAGACGTAACGCATGCCGTTCCTCCCCTACGCTCGCCTCCTTCGCCTGCCGAACGTCTTTACCGCCTTTGCGGATATCGCGCTGGGTGTGTGCGTTGCCGTCAGTCTTTCAACAACAGTCGCGGATGCGAACTTCGTCCTTCGCGCCCTGCTTCTCTTCGCCGCAACGGGATGCCTCTATTGCGCCGGCATGGTCTGGAACGACTATTTCGATCTCGAAGAAGATCGCCGTGATCGACCGTTTCGGCCGTTGCCCTCGGGCAAGATTTCCTTGAAGACGGCTGTGGGCATTGGTGTTTCGCTGATGGCAATCGGAATCGGGAGTGCCGCTTTGAGCGGGATGCGTGACGGCTATTGGCGAAGCGAAGGGGCGATCGTCGGCGGCTTGATCGCGGTGGCCGTCTTACTCTACGATGCCCGAATCAAACGCACGCCCGCCGGGCCGCTCGGAATGGCGTTCTGTCGATGCCTGAACGTGCTCCTGGGATTAACACTTATCGAGATGGTAAATCTGCCATGGAGCACACGGTTGCATCTCGCGATCACCATCGGCATCTACATCGTCGGCGTGACCTGGTTCGCGCGGACCGAAGAGAAACGCAGCAATCCGAAGGTGCTGCGGGCGGCGGCAGTGGTTCTGGTCATTGCTCTGATCGTTGCACTCACCGTGCCAACTCGCGTTCCCGCAGGAACAAGTTCCGTTTTCTTTCCGTACCTACTAGTGGCTTTCGGCTTCTGGCTCGGCGTGCCCGTGATTCGCGCGATCCGGAAGCCGACGCCGGAACATGTCCAGGCCGGTGTCAAACGATGCATCCTGGGCCTCGTCGCTCTCGATGCCTTGCTGGCTACGGTTTTTATCGGCTGGCCGGGGTTGCTGATCCTTTTGCTGTTGCCTCCCGCCCTGTTGCTCGGAAAATGGGTGTATTCGACGTAAGCGACCTGCAAACCACGAAAGGGTCCGCATGACAAGGCACTTGATAATCCTGACTGGAATCTGGGCATGTCTCAATGGGAGCGATCGAGCCATGGCGAGTCCCGAGGTGACCGAGCAGGCGAAAAAATTCATCGCCGCTCACGAGAAGAAAATTCGTCCGCTCGACATTGCCGCCGGCCTCGCCTGGTGGAACGCCAATGTCACGGGCAACGATGACGACTTCAAGAAGAAAGAAAAGGCCCAGAACGAAATTGACGACGCCCTGTCCAATCGCGAAACCTACGCCGAACTCAAGAAGCTGAAAATTGCCCGCAACAACGGGGACATCGACGACAAGATCGTCGCTCGCACCATCGATGTGCTCTATTTGCTTTACCTCGAAAAGCAGGTCGATCCGGAACTCCTCAAGAAGATCGCTTCGAAGGCGAACAGCGTCGAGCAGAAGTTCAACGTCTATCGCGCCAAGATCGACGGCAAGGAGATGGCCGACAGCGAAGTCCGCACGATTTTGAAGACCTCTGACGACTCCGCGCGTCGCAAGGCAGTCTGGGAAGCGAGCAAAGCGGTCGGGGCTGAGACCGGACCGGTGCTGGCCGATCTCGTCAAGCTGCGTAACGAGATGGCGAAGAAGATCGGTTTCGAGAACTTTCACGAACTCTACCTGTATCTCAACGAGCAAGATGGCAAGGACCTGATCAAACTCTTCGACGATCTCGATGAACTCACCCGCGATCCCTTTATCGCCGCCAAGAAAGAGATCGACGAAAAGCTGGCCGCCAAGTGCGGCATCAAGGTCGATCAATTGATGCCCTGGCACTATCACGATCCCTTCTTCCAGGACTCGCCGGCCGTTTTCGAAGGGAACCTCGACGCTCCCTACGCCAAGGCCGATCTGCTGAAACTCTGTCAGGAGTTCTATTCGGGCATTGGCCTGCCGATCGATACCGTCATCGCTCGCAGCGACTTGTACGAAAAGAAGGGGAAGAGCCCGCACGCGTTTTGCACGGACATCGATCGCGAAGGCGACGTCCGCGTGCTGGCCAATATCGTCAACAACGAGTACTGGATGGGGACGATGCTCCACGAGCTTGGCCACTCGGTCTACAGCAGCAAGAACATCCCGCAGACTGTGCCGTACGTCCTTCGCGGCGAGGCTCACATTCTCACCACCGAAGGCGTGGCCATGCAATTTGAACGCTTTTCGAAATCGCGAGCCTGGCTCGAAAAGATGGGCGTGAAGATCGAGAACCCCCAGGCCTTCGGCGACGCGGCGGTCAAGGTGCAACGCAATCAGTTGCTGATTTTCTCCCGCTGGTGCCAGGTGATGCTTCGTTTCGAAAAGGCCATGTACGAGAATCCCGATC
>JAIOQJ010000308.1 GCA_021413475.1 Planctomycetota bacterium
AATTCTCCTGTTTTCTCTGTGTTTCTGTGTCTCTGTGGTGAAAGATCTTAGTTTCATGCGTATGGGGTTCGCGAAGTTTCGCCCCGGGGCTTTCGATCGCTACTCCACCCGATTGATTCCAAATTTCTTGATCTTGGTATGGAGCGTATCGCGCGACATGCCGAGAACGATCGCCGCCTGGCTGACGTTGCCGCTCGTTTGCTTGAGGGCCTTGTCCACGGCCCAGTGTTCGAGTTCCTCCCAGTTTAAGCTGGGCGGCGTGTCGGTGACTTGATGCGGGGTGAGCATCCGCTTGACGTTATCGACGTCGATGGTGTCCGTGTCGCTCATCGCCACCGTGCTTTCCAGCATCGCTCGCAACTGGCGAACATTTCCCGGCCAGGGATGGTCTTGCAGAAGCTTGAGCGCGGCCGAGGTGAGGTGTACCGTACGCCGGCATTCGATCGCCAGCTTGTCGAGAAAATACTGCACGAGATATGGGATATCCTCGGGCCGATCGCGCAGGGGAGGGACGTTGATCTCGATGACTTTCAAACGGAAGTAGAGGTCCTGGCGGAAATGGTTGGACTTCACTTCCGCTTCGAGATTCCGATTCGTGGCGGCGACGATGCGCACATCGGACTTGATATCGCTGGTGGCTCCGATGGGTCTGAACGCCTTCCCTTCGATGACGCGCAGTAATTTCGCCTGGCAGTCGGCGGAAAGTTCGCCGATTTCATCGAGGAACAGCGTCCCTTCGTCGGCCTGTTGAAACAGGCCCGGGTGGTCGCGTTCCGCGCCTGAGAACGCGCCGCGGCGATAGCCGAATAGTTCCGCCTCCATGAGCGACGACGGAATGGCGGCACAATTGACGACGACGAACGGCCCGCCGTTGCGCGGGCTGCGGCGATGCAGGGCCAAGGCTACGAGTTCCTTGCCGGTGCCGCTTTCCCCTTGAATGAGAACGGTGAACTGCTGCGTGGCGGCACGCGTGATCCGGGTGCGAAGATTGACCATGGCTGGACTGTCGCCGAGCAGATCGTCGGCCGTGGAAAGGTGCGAGCGCAGCCGGGTGTTCTCCGCCTCCAGTTTGCGCTTTTCCTTCAGTACGTGGAGTGCATGGGCCAGATAACCGGCCAAGGCCTCGCAGAAACGGACGTCTTTATCGGCGAAGACGCTGCTCGTCTTGTAAACGTGCAGGGCTCCGAGCGATTCGCCGCCTGCCTTCAACGGAAGGCAGAGAGCATCGTCGAACGGGGTGAGGCTTTCGCTGGCCGGCCGGGTTGGTGAAGAGTCGCCTCCCAGCCAGACCGGCTTCCCTTCACGCTGGATCCGGCGGGTCAGCAAACGGCTCAGATGGACATCAACGGTCGCCGTTTCTGGGATAATCATCTTCGGCATCGGATCGGTGGGATCCAAGCTCAGGAAGCCGACCAGACACGCACCCGTCTGATATTTCAGCGTTTGCAGCCCTTGATGGATTAGTTCGTGCGGGTCGATCGCCTCGACGGCCGACGCCATGAACTGGCAGAGGGTGGAAAGTTCATCGACGTGGAGTTTCGTGGTCGAGATCGGAATCGTATTCGTGACATCGATCTTGTCGGCGGTGATTTTGTGGACCGACGAAAGGCCGGGCTTATCGGGCGTCGTGAAGCGAAAGCGGACGTCGCCGATTCGCACTTCCATGCCATGATCGAGCTCCGCCACCTGATCGATTCGCTCGTTATCGACCTTGGTGCCATTCAGGCCGAAATCACGGACCATCCAACGGCCGTTCTCGAACGAGATTTTCGCATGCAGGCGTGAGGTGTGTTCGTCGCGAGGAATAACGATCGTATTGTCGCGACTACGGCCGAGCGATATCGGCGTATCGGGAGACATCTCCACGACTTCCGGTCGGGCTTCGCCTTCGAGAAGACAGAGTCGTCCACGCATCACGCACCCGTGGTCAGAGACAATTCACACCGGCGATAGAAAGGAATTCAAAGCGGACAGGAATTTCCATACCCACGTATACACTGTTTCGCCCTGCTTCGTCAATCGTCTGGACGTTTGAACGGTAAAAAAGTTCGGAGATTGTTCGAATTGCCCAATTCTAGCACACTCTGTTTTTCTTGGTCTCTTCGAATCTCTCATGTGGGCAATTAAATTTTGGAGGCGCGACATTGGCTACCGGCAAAATTAAGGTGGGAGATTACTTGATTGCCTCGCCGCCGAGTCTCGCTTATCATCTCGTTCTCGCCCCGTTCAACGGAAACCTATTTCCCCCGCGAATCATGAACAGAATCCTTTCAGTGCCGGCAATCATTTTATGCTTCGCGTCACTCGCTTCCGCTCAGCCGAAGGCGAAGCCCGTACGCCTTTTAGCCGAGGCCGAGGATTTCACTGTCAAGTCCGAAGGGTGGAAGGTTGTTCCCTATCGCGAGAACTATTTCGCCTCGACCTTCGCCGTCAGCTTTCTGTCGCGGATGGGAGCTCTCGGGGCTTCCGAGCAACTGCCGCCCGGCAAACAGGCCGTCGCGGAACAAGTGATCACCGTGCCCATCGCGGATGAATACCAGGTTCTGGCACGTTACGAGCAGCCATATAACTTCGCGGCGGAGTTCACGCTCGAGGTCGAACAGGAAGGAAAAGTCGTTTCCAAGCACGTGTTCGGCCGGCTTGGCGACCCAAAGATCTGGCCGCTCAATGGCCATCAACGGGTGCCGATGGAACGCTACTGGTGGGGGGGGACCGACAACATTGTTTGGCAGAATCCTGGGACGGTCAAATTGAAGGCCGGCCCGGCCACACTTCGGCTCATCGCGGCTGAGCAGTTGAATGGAAAAATTCCGCGAATCAATGCCGCCCAGCGAAATGTCGATGTCATCTGTCTCACGAACGACACGGCCGGGATCGAAGCTCAAAAGAAAACGAGTTACCTCGAATTCGACGGCTGGCTTGTGCAGGATGGCGACCTGTTTGTGCGCGTCACCAACCCGAAGGACGGCTTCGGGCCGTGCCTGCCGATCATCGCCCCGGAGCCGAGCGGCCAGCATTCACCGTATTACGTCCACATCCGCGATTGGCCGACAACGCGGATCTTGAAGAACGGCCATCTCACCGATGAGACCGCCTACCAGATCCACGGCCCGCGTTCGTCGGCCGTGAAGGCGGAGAACCTATCGAAACCGCTCGACGGCGTGAAATTCGTCAAACCCGATCCCAAGAAGAAGGCAAAAGGGCCCGTCGCTTATACCATCCCCGACGAGGAATATCTCCAACCCGGCGATCGCTCCGGTTGGGTGCCGATGGGGCAGGTCCTCGATTCGATGAATAACAGCACCTGGACGATGCGGGCCCAGTACAAGGCCAAGGCGGCCGGCATGAATTTGCGGCTGGAGTTCGCGGTTCCGGAAGGAAAAGGTGGCCTGCGGATCATCAAGGAACTCACGGTCAAGGATGCCGCGACCTTCGAGATCCCTGGAAATATCGCTCCAAACCCCGATCTCGCCAAGGCCTTGAAGGAACGCTTCTGGCTTCCGGAGATCCGCACCACCAAGGAAGCCCTCGAATGGCTGAACCTCGAAGTCGGCAAGTTCCCCAAGAAGGGGGACGTCGCCAAGCGCTTCCTGATTTACGGCATCATGCAGTTCGGCCACGGGCTCTCCATGCCCGAGGGTCGCGACCTCGCCAAGGCGCTCGGCAGCAACACGCTCGATCAACCGGGTGTGAAGCGGCAACTGGTCGCCCACTGGAGCGACCCGAAGATCGATGCCATCAAGAAACTCGAAGGAGCCCGTAAGGGCGGCCTCGATGATGTGCTGATCGTCTCCTACGGCGACGAGATTCACCTGCCTTCGCTCCCCGTGACCGACGAGGAATTCGCAACCTGGCTGAAGGATCACGGCATCAAATACGACGGCGAGGTGAAGCACATCAACCTGCACGGCAAAAAGACGCCCGATGAGATCACCGCCGCCAAGAGGCACCCCCTTTACTATTACTCGACGATTTGCGCCAAGGAG
The DNA here is from genome assembly GCA_021413475.1 of Planctomycetota bacterium. GTDB lineage: Bacteria > Planctomycetota > Planctomycetia > Gemmatales > Gemmataceae > JAIOQJ01. The sequence goes on from JAIOQJ010000308.1 coordinate 3,987, forward strand.
AAAGGCGGCAAGCTCTTCGCGGACGGCACCGCCTACTACAAGAGCAAGGGAGTCATGACCGGGGCCAACTATTCGCCCCACGCCAACTACCTCGTCACCGAGATGGACTACATTCGCAACTTCAAGCTCAAGGCCATGTCGATGCCCTGGAGCGAGGACTATGTCTGGCAGATACCCGAATTCAGCATCCAGGCCACCGGCTACCTCACCACCGGACTGCGCGCCGGTTCCAAATACGACAACCTGCCGATTCACATGTACGTGATGCCGCACTCGCCGGGCAACACGCCTCGCGATTTCAGACTCTCCTTCTACTCGTCCGTCGCGCACGGGGCCAAGATGGTCAACTACTTCTGCGGCTCGCCGCTCGCGGTCGGCGCGACCGAGAACTACGTCGACACCAACGATTTGCCGATGTGGAAGCAGATTCACGCGGTCAGCCACGAGGCAGGCAAGTTCGAGGATTACGTCGTTGATGGCAAGGTCCGCCCCGCCAAAGTCGGCCTGCTCCTCTCGGCCGTCGATGACATTTTTACCGAGGCCAGCAATTCCACGTTCGCCATGCACAACAACGAGCGCAAGGCCATCTGGTACGCCCTTCGCCACGCGCAGATTCCCGTCGATTTCCTCAGCGAGGACGACGTGATCGAAGGCCTGGCCAAGGACTATCGCGTGATCTACGTGACCCAGCAATTCCTCACCGCGAAAGTGATTGCCGCGTTGAGGAAGTGGGTAGAGGCCGGTGGCACGGTGGTCGCTCACGCGGGCGGCGGCTGCATCAGCGAACTGCAAAAAGAAAACCCGGACGCCCTTGCCTTCTACGGCATCAAGAGCCAGAAACTCACGACCGATCCGGACCTGGTCAAGAAATACACGCTGAAGGAGAACACGCCGTTTTTGACCAAGCAAGACCTTCCGCTCTATGAACCGATCGACACCGTGACTTGGCAGCAAGGAAAAGTCAAAGACGACAGCGTGCCGGTCATCGTCTGGAAGCAATCGCTCGAAGTGGCTGACGGCATCGTCGAAGGGACATTCAAAGACGGCAAGCCGGCGGTGGTTCGCAAGGATCACGGCAAGGGCAAGGTCTACCTGTTAGGCTTCCTGCCCGGCCAGGCGTACCTGAAGAGCGCCCTACCGATTCTGCCGCCCGATCGCGGCTCGACGAATGCCGCCTTCGCTCACGCGCTGCCGACCAAGATGAATCGCGAGCTACGCGCCAAGTTCGTCGATCAATTCCTGACCCTCGACGTCCAACGCCCCGTCGAATGCAGCGAACCGCTGGTCGAATCGAGCGTCATCGACACCAAGTCGAAAGACGGCAAACTCACGCGTATGGCGGTCCCGTTGATGAACTTCACTGGCAAGCCGATCGAAAAGTTGACGGTACGAATCCGCGGCCTCGCCAACGGCACCAAGGTCAAGAGCGTCGAGCATGGGGTGCTATTGGAACGATTCGAAGGGGACACGATGATCGTGGATTTGCCGCTGGATATTGCGGACATGTTGTTGATTGATCAGTGATGTGTTTAGCCGCTCCTCGAAGGCTTCCGGAGAGGAGCGCGAATGCACTCCGTGTAGTAAATTCCAGCCACTGCGATAGCATAAACTCATCTGGCCCTGCCAGAACCAGCCTAACGTTGATTCTGGCCGGGGGCCGGACATGATTACACAAGTCACAATTAAGAACTTCAAATGCCTGCGAGACGTAACGGTCAGCCTCGAACCGTTCACGGTGTTCGTTGGTACCAATGGCAGTGGCAAAACCAGCCTTTTGCAAGGATTGGACCTGCTTTGTCGGGCGTTTCGGGAGGAAGCTCAAGACGAAGAATTTCTGTCAAATCGTTCCTATGGATCGACGGAACGTGTTGAATTGGTTTGTCAATCCGGCGAAACCCACTTCCGTTATCGGAGCGAATTGCAGTCGCAGCAGGACCCTTTTCATCAACGTGCCCGGAAGTGGGATGGTGAAGGGGCTGCGATCGCGAATAGTGGAGATTTGCTTACTTGGAATAAATGGCAACCTCAGGACAGGAAACTACCGAATCCGGTATGGCTACGCCTTGACCCCAATGCCCTGCGATCGCCGACGCCTGTAAATCCCTATCTCTCGAATTCGATCAATGACACGGACGCTCGGCTAATGCTACCGAACGGGCAGGGGTTGCACGCGGCTACGGCGGCCATGAATTTGGAAGATCCGGACTTATGGCTAAAGCTGCAGGAGGATTTGCGCCGAATCGTCCCGTCGATTCATCGGTTGCGACATACAGCCAAGAATGAACTGCTCTTCGATACCATCAACGGCAAGGGACTGAAGGCGCACCAAGTGAGCGAGGGGACGCTGTTGACGCTTGGCATGTTGACGGCCATTCACGGTGTGAACAAGCCCGGCATTCTGCTATTAGATGATCTTGATCGTGCTTTGCACCCGAAGGCTCAGCGAGAGTTGATCGACCTTTTGCGCGGCGTGCAGAAGACGAACCCCGAAATTCAGATCGTCGGGTCTACCCACTCGCCCTACCTGCTCGGGCAAATGGAACCGAACGAAGTTCAAGTAACTTCCCTCCGCGATGATGGATCGACGGCCTGCGAGCCGCTCACGCATCATCCGAAATTCGGCACGTGGAAGGACGAGTTTCACCCCGGTGAGATGTGGAGCTTGTTCGGTGAAAAGTGGGTGGCCGAGCCGGAGGTAGCCGTGAAATGAGCCACCGTTTTGCTGTGGTTGCGGAAGCCCCCGCCGATCATCAAACCGCGACGGAATTGGCAGACCGCATCTTGATCGATTCAGTCAACTGGCTGGACGAGGACCACTTGCCCCACCAACGGGAATGGGTGGTCGAAGCGTCTGGCGAGCAATTCACTTGGAAACGAATCCCCAAACTCGCTCGGGCAGCGGGGATCGAAGCGGAAGGATTTTTCAACGGCGAGCCCGGATTGCCCGACGCGAGAGCGGCTCGTCGGGCCTTGCGGTATTTGCGTGCGACAATTCCGGGGCTTGAAGCGGTTGTGTTAATCCGCGATCAAGACGACCAAACCGGTCGACGCAATGGGTTGGAACAAGCACGCCAGGAAGACCACGAAGGAATGAAGATCGCGATCGGGCTGGCCATCATCGAACGCGAAGCGTGGGTCATCTCGGGTTTCGTGCCACAAAATGAGGCTGAACAAACGAGACTCGATGGCGAACGTCAGGCGTTGGGATTCAATCCGTGTGAACGAAGTCATGAACTCACCGCGGGCAAGAACGATGCGGCTCCACGCAGCCCCAAGCGAGTCTTGCGGGCTCTAACTGCCAACGATCTCGATCGTCAACGCCAATGCTGGGTAGATACGCCGTTAGTTCGATTACGCGAATGTGGCGCAAGTAACGGCTTGGTCCAGTTCCTTGATGAGATACGAACTCGCCTGGCCCCACTGATCGGTCGCGTAGCGGGTGAAGTACAAGACATCGGATAGCTCATTAACCGCTCCTCGAAGGCTTCCGGTGAGGAGCGCGGGACGCACAGAGGCTGTAACCGCTTCGCGGAGTTAAACAATTTCGCCGGAAATGCCGTAATACAATTGAAAAATTGTTCCCGTGGGCGGAACGCTGCTAAACAACCAGAGTCCATCAGGCTGCTCGGCACGGTCAGACTCGGCCCTGGATGTACTCACTCATCAGGAACACGGTCTGCTCCTGGACGGCCTGGAGGTGGGCGTTCAGGTCGCCGATCGAGATCAGCCCGAGCAGTCGGCCATCGGCGTCGATCACCGGCAGGTGGCGAATGCGGCGGTCCCGCATCACCCCACGGACCTCGTCCACGGTTGTCTCCGGCGAGCAGCAAACGACGGCGGTGGTCATCACCTCATTGACACGAGCGGCCTCCGGGTCGCGCCGTTCGGCGACCACCCGTTGCAGCACGTCCCGCTCGGTGAACATCCCGACCACCCGCCCGTCCTCGACGACGACGAGCGACCCGACCCGGTGGTCGTTCATCATCTGCGCGGCCTGCAGGACGGACTCCGCCGGGCCGACCGTCAGAACCTTGGACCCTTTCCGCTCCAGAAGCTCTCGAACCTGGGCCATGAGTCTACCCTCCCGGAAGTGACTGCGTTCCTAAAGATGTGATTGATGTAAGCCGAATTGAACCTCTCGCATCCTACCGCGCCTGGCGAGTCCCCGGCCAGTAGATTTTGCCGCGCATCGTGGTACCGCCTGACGTTTTTCGCCCCACTTGTGGCGTCTGTACCCCGAAGCCCAGGGTAGCCCGCAAAGCCGGGCAGCCCTGGGCTTCGGGATTTAACATCTTCGAAGTAGAAAACCAAAGAAAGCGCTGAGGACTAACACCTTCGCCGGATATGCCGAAGGACGTAGAAAAAATCGTTCCCGTGGGAGGAGCACTGCTAGACAACTAAAGGCTAAGGCGCTTCGGCGTCTGGTGCTACGACACCCACTCGCGCCACCACTCGACGACCTCGCCGCCCCGCAGAACCGCTAGCCCGCCCGACGAGTTGAACGGCCCGCCCTGCTGGTGCCACTCCCAAAGTTCGTCGCCGGGCTGGAGCTTGGCGGCAAGGCATCCAGCCCGCCGAATTGCCCAAGAGTGCGTTCACCTGGCTGCCCGAAGAACGAGCCTATCGGTGTCCGCAAGGGCATCGGTTGGAATTCACCAAGACGCAAACGCAGCCGCGCGCGGACCACAAGATCACACTGTCGTCGTACACATGCCCGCCCGAACATTGTCAGACGTGTCCGCGTCTATCCGAGTGCACGCGCACGCCGAAGAAGGGACGAACGGTGAGCCGCATGGAAAACGAAGAATTGCTGGACGACCTCGAGCAACGGATGCAAATGCCGGAGGCTCGGGAATTATACAAGCAGCGCAGCCGAACGATCGAACTGAATCTTGCCGACCTGAAGGAACATCGCGGCCTGCGACAATTCCATTTTCGAACTCTGAACCGCGCAACTGCCGAGGTCGGCTCACCGGTGCTGACGCACAATATCCACCACGTCGAGGCGCATCGCCGGCAACCCAATCGCAATCCACGCGATGAGGAAATACCCCAGTCCCTCTCGCCAAGCTCGAAAATGAGACGGTCTGTGAACGGGGCTAAGAGGAACCGGCCACCATCCAGAATGGCTGAACCCCAACATTTGTTCTGGACGGGGCACTAGGAAGGCCTTCCGACGAAGAGGAAATCCGTCGCCGTCGCTTTTACCCTCTCCCAATCAAGAAATCCACCAACGGCACGCCGCTTCTATAGTCGGGAATCACCGCGTCGGCACCGACGCCCAACAACCGTTGGCGCTTCCATTCATCGATTTGGCCGGAGCCGTTGTTGGCTTCATCACTAGCCACGGCAACCGCGAGACCGCCGACGTCTTTGGTGTTTTCGATCTCGACGTAGCCATCGCCGAAGGCGAGCAACTGCTTGCCCGAGATCTTGTTTTCCTGCAGAATCCGGTCGATGATCATCTTCTTCGAGAACTTCTTGTAGTCGTCCTGGGCACCGTAAATATGTCGGCCGAAGAACGAGGCCAGGCCGAGGAGTTCGACCTCTTGCTTGACCGCCGCCTCGTCGGTGCCGCTGGCCAGGTAAAGGGTAAGGCCGCGGCTTTGCAGGTGTTCGAGAAGGGCACGGCCGCCGTGAACGATCCATTGCTCACGAGTCTTCGTGCCGTCCGTGATGCCCTTTTTGCGGCCGATGATTTGTTCATCCAGTCGGCGGAGGTATTCGTGTTTGTACCAGAGCGGCTCGCGCGGCTCGCCGCCTCGTTCACGGATGCGGTCGGCCAGTTGCATCATCTGGTAGATGGTCTGTTTGCCGTTGAGCCGCATGATGTCGTTGAAGACCAGTTCGCGATCTTGCTCTCGGCTCATGCCGGCCTGTGGCGGCAACATTTCAAGGAACATCGGCACCATGATCTCGGGCCAACCCTGGCGAATCAGGGACAAGGTGCCGTCGAAATCAAAAAGCACATGGCTGAGTTCCGGCCGTGGGGCGACCTCGCGCGGGAATTCGACGTGGGACAGGACTGGCATTCGGATGGTTCCTGGATGGCATTGATCGGGTTCGATTCATCTTACACTCAAAGAAATTCTTAGCCACGGATTGAACACAGATGGAACACGGATGAAATCCAAAACCACAATTGTTCCTGTCTTTATCCGTGTTTGATCTGTGTTCAATCCGTGGCTAAAATTCTTTAAGATCGTCACTTCCACCCTTTCACGAGGATCCGCCGGAACTCCACGTGCGTGGCGGGGTCATGAGCCTGTAGCTGGATCGTGCCGGGTTCCAGGCGTAGGCCCTTGCGCGGGTTTTCGTGTTCCTTGCGGGTATCGATCCAGTCGGTAACTTGATAGCCGTTCACCCAGGTGGCGATATGCGGGCCGTCGGCGATGACGGTCATCAGGAACGGCTCGAAATCGCGGCTGACCAGACGGCGGGCGTTTTGGCGATCGTCGATGCCGCCGGTGGCATACTCGGCCGGCTTGGACGGATCGCCGTTCTCGCAGGCGGAATGAATCTGTGCTTCGTAACCATTCATGAAGTCGCCGGGGATACTGCGAATGAAGAGCCCGCCGTTGGCGTGGCGATTCCGTGAACGGACCTCGATCTGGATGATGAAGTTGCCGTATTTTTGGGGATATTCAAGGGCACCCGGCCCGCCGAGCGCGTCAAGGACGCCGTCCTTCATTGTCCACTTGGGCCGTTTTTCCTCGGGGATCGTGGCACGATCGATCTTCTTCCAGCCGTCCAGATTCGCACCCGGCATGATCGACGTCATGCCGAGCGGCTTGACGAAAAGCTGACGGAGAACAACGCCGTTGCCGAGAATGATTGGGCCGTGGCCCTCGCCCTCTTTCACGGTCAGCGACCAGGGGCCTTTCTCGACCTTAACATTTTTCCCCGCGATTTTAATCTCTCCCCCGACCGCGAATTCACCACTCAGTTCAATATGGGAAAATGACGACTTCGTACGCCCGCCCGTCAGCCGGCCCTTGTCGGCGGTGGCCCCCTCCCAACCGAAGGTCGTTTTGCTGTCGAAAAGACAGAGCCAGCCGTCGCGAACCATATCGGCCGTCATCTCATGGCCGAATTCCGGTTTGCCTTCTTTCTTGATCGTCGACGGCGTCGCGATCATGTCGATGCAAAGGCCGAATTCCGTGTTCTCGACGAGGGCCTTGGAAGCAGACGGGGCACGCCGGGGGTCGTAATAATTGGGCCGAAGTGCATTGAGTTGCTTGCTGAAATCGTCGTTCCCGACGAAATAGGTCGCCTTGGCCAGATGGCGAAAATCGCTACCGTGTTTATCGAGGATCTTCCCGAGTTGTTCGAAGACATCGGTCACGCCGGCCTTGGCGTCGCCTTTCGCCGAGGGGGTGATGCTGCCGATATAGATCAAGTGATCGGAATGGATGCGTGCCACCCGGCTGTAGATCGTTGGCGAGGTCATGCCGGGCGGGGTCAGGTAGTCGATCTCGTCCCACGCTTGCCGCTTCTTGACGGGAGCGTGCGCGATCAACTCGATTTCGATGGGTAAATCTGACTTCCAGGCCACGAAGACCAAGGGGGGAACTTTGCCGGCCCCGAAGAAGGTCTCGAACGCCTTCACTACTTCATCGCGCGCACTCATCGGCGACAAGAAGCACTTGGCCTGGACGACGTGCGCATCGGTCAGCCCCATGTACTTCAAGGTGGCGCGCAAAGATTCGAGCGTCTTGCGCGTCGCCTCGGCCGGTGTCGCCCCCTTCTCGGCTTGCCCCGCGATATAGGCGCGCGGCCCAGCAGGGAGAATTGATCCCAAGGCACTAACGGACGCGGGAAGCGTCGGGACCTTCAAATAGTCGACCGCAAGAACCGGCGTCGTTACCGACACGGCATCGATGGCCACACGAACGCCCGGCACGGGGGTGTTTCCTTCCAGGATCGTCAGAGCGGGCAAAACGATCTTGTCGTCCTTGGATTGCGCCAACCGTCTCTTGAGAAGCGTCTTCACTTCCGCGATTGCCGCCCGATCGCCCTGAATGTTCAGCCGGATCATCTGCGCCCACGAAGAATCCCCGGCACGCAGAACCGCGTCAAGATTCTCCAGCACCTGGGTCGCTTGTCTCGCGTCGGGCGCGATCTTGCCGTCTTTCGTCCAGGGGAGAATCTGCCCCGTGTGCACGAGAGCGACGGCAGGCGTGACCACCGCCTTGGGAAAGCCGTCGTCATTTAGTTCGACCGGCGGGGCCGCGAGCAACGGACAAAGAAAGATCATCAGCGTGAAAACGGTGAGGGATGATTTCATGAAAGTCGTCTCGTGGAGTGGGAACACCAGGGTCTTTCGATACACAACAAGGCGAAGTCCGCCTATCATCTTCCGATCAATACAGCATGGGCGACACGGAGAACATTGCCGCCGATGATCTTCTGGATGTCCTGGTCGCTATAGCCGCGTTGCACCAGGCCAACTGTGTAAAGCGGCCAGTTGGTCCAGGCCAGGCTGTCGCGTGCCTTGGGGGTGGCGACGAATGTTTCCTTCGGCCACAGGCTGGCGAATCGCTCGCGCTTGCGTGCCGACTTCGGCATTTTGCGGCGTTCTTTCTCGGCATTTCGTGAAGTGTAGGCGATGTCCGTGCCGATGGCGACGTGATCGACCCCGACCTTGCGAACCACGTAGTCGATGTGGTCGAGAAACGCAACGAGGTCGCCTTTGGATCCGAGGAACTGCGGGATACAGCAAATCCCCGCGTAGCCACCCGAGTCCGCCAGTGCCTTGAGCACTTCATCAGGCTTGCCGCGAATATGTTTGTGCAAACCGGCCGCGGCGGTGTGGCTGGCCACGACCGGCTTGGTGCTGCTTTTCGCGGCTTCCAGGCTGGTTTGCCAGCCGGAATGGGCGACATCAACGATGACGCCGGTACGATTCATCTCCGCGATGGCGTGACGTCCAAAATCGCTCAGGCCTCCATTCGCCGTCTCGGCACAACCGTCGCCGAGCATGTTGCGGCGCTGATAGGTCACGTGCATCATGCGAATGCCGAGTTGGAAGAACACGGAAACGTAGCGAAGTTCATCCTGAACCGAGACCCAATCTTGAGTCAGGGGGACGCCGTTGCCCGTGAGATAAAGGCATCGCTTGCCGGCCTTCTTGGCGGCCGTGATGTCGTTGGGCGTCACCGCCCGCGTGATGAAATCGCGGAGCATATCCGTGGCGTAGGTAAAACGGGCGAGACGCTTGAGCAATCGCAACGGAGCCTGGCATTCCTCACCCGCGTTCTGAAAAACGCAGGTGACGCCCGAAGCCTGCCAGGCCAGTTCAAATTCCTCACGCTCGGCGGGAATGTTCACATAACGGGTCATCCCCATCGTTTCGGAAAGGTCCTGGATTTCGTTATCGGAAGCCCCCTCCTCGATCAGATTGGCAAGTGCCGCGCCGTCGATCGCGGCCCGAGGCGCGAACGCATAACCATCGAAGACGACCGATTGCTTGTGAAGGGCAAGCCCATGTTCCAGATCTCGCTGTTTCGGTTTGAGCAGGTCGAGTGCCGCTTCGCGAGTACGCTGCATCTCTTCGTTGTCGCGGATTTTCGCGGCAATTCGTTCCGGATCCTCGCGAACCGGTTCTTCGGGCGCCGCCTCGGCATGGATCGGCAGCAATGGCAACACTCCCGCGCCCGCCACGGAGAACTTCAGTGCCTCGCGGCGCGAGTAATGAAAGGGTTCTGAAGAAGAAGGCATTGTGAGATCTCTTTCTTCTCGGAAATCGTGATCCAGCCATCGGGCGTCGAAATATTAAATGTCTAGGACCATCTTATAAATGCAAGTAGATCGGTTGCTCCGCAACCGGAAATCCGGCTCGCGCTTTGCGACATTCAGTAGACCGGTTGCTCCGCAACCGGTCTACTTTAAGTGCTCACCGTATTTTCATTGCGGTTCCGCGTGCATCGGGATAGTTCAACAGAGCCCCCGGAGAAACGACTTTGACGCAATTGCCTCTGATCGCGATTCCATCCTGCGAAGGCTGCGGAGCCTGCTGCACCTACGTCGGCGTACCGCCTGGCTTCGGCAAGTTCTACTTCGACAATCCGGATGAACTTCCAGGCGAAGTATGGAACTCTGCCGATGGGATCCGCTGGCGCGACATGCCGGATGAACTACGGGCGACCTTGATCGCGCAATACGAGGGGATGCTGGACGGCACGATTGTGGAGATCCCAAACGATGTCACGCCATGTATCTGGTTGAATCAAACGACGCGTCAGTGCGGGCACTACGATTGGCGGCCGCAAATTTGTCGGGATTTTCAGATGGGCAGCGGGGCGTGCCGGGCGATGCGGCAGGGTGAGGGGATTGACGCTTGAGCCATTTCGATGCGCTACTTTTTCGTTGCAAAACGCGATTTATTCGTCGCAAATCGCTACTTTTTCATCTCAAAACGCTCGTTTTTCGTCTCAAAACGCTAGCTATCCGTTGCAAAACGCTAGTTTTTCGTTGCATGAAATGGGCGATTCGTTGCAAGGAGGTGTGCGAGAATGATGCAACGAATGAAACGCATGTGCATCTCGCAGGGTCGTTTTGAGGATTCCTCCCTGCGACCGCTCCCATATCCTACCATCAAGTTTCCACCGGCTCTTCACTCTCACGGGAGCAACCATGTCCATGTCGCGACTTTCTCGCCGTAACTTTATTCGCACGTCGGCCGCCGCCGCTGCCGCGTCGGGCATCCCAGCCTGGTTCGCGGAAGAATGCCAGTCTGCCGAACCCGCGAAGGCCACTGCCGATAAACCGGGCATCGCCCTCATCGGCTGCGGCGGCCGTGGGCGCGGCGACGGCAACGACGCGGCCCGCTTCGGCCGGATGGTTGCCATCTGCGATGTGGACGAGAAGAATTTGGCCGCGGCGAGCAAGACATGGCCGAACGCGGAGAAGTTCTCCGACTTCCGCAAGGTGATGGAGCGGAAAGACGTCGATGTCGTGGTCTGCGGAACCGTCGATCACTGGCACACGCTGATCTCACTCGCCGCCATGCGGGCCGGCAAGGATGTCTATTGCGAGAAGCCGCTCACACTGACAGTGGACGAAGGGAAGCGACTGGTCGTCGAGCAGAAGAAAAGCAAACGAGTATTGCAAACCGGTTCGCAACAACGGAGCGACCGCAACTTCCGGCTGGCGTGCGATCTGGTCCGCAATGGCCGGATCGGCAAGGTCAAGGAAGTCGAAGTGTGGTTGCCGCAGGGACGGCGCGAAGGACCGTTCAAAAAGGCTGATGTTCCCGCCACGTTCAACTGGGATCTCTGGCTCGGGCCGACCCCGCTGGTCGATTATGTGCCGGAGCGGACGCATCTCACCTTCCGCTACTGGTGGGAATACTCCGGCGGCACGATGACCGATTGGGGTGCCCACCACAACGACATCGCCCTCTGGGGTCTCGGCCTCGAACGAAGCGGGCCGGTGAAGATCGCCGCCAAATCGCTCAAGGAAATGATCCCCGACGGCTTCACGGCCGCCAGCGAGTACGAAGTCGAATACACCTACGCCGACGGCGTGGTGCATCGCTGCCGAAGCACTCCCGCGAATGCCTGGAACGGTGCGGTGCTCGATCCCAAGGGGCAACAGCACGGCGTGAAGTTCATCGGTGCCGACGGCTGGATCTGGGTGACGCGCGGCAAGATCGATGCCAGCAACCCCGATCTGCTCAAACAACCGTTGCCCGCAAGTGCCGTCCGTGTCTATGCCAGCGACAACCACATGGGCAACTTCTTTGACTGCGTTCTCTCGCGCAAGCCTACCATCTGTGACGCGGAGATCGGCCATCGTTCCGCGAGCATCTGCCATCTCGGCACCATCGCCATGCGTCTCGGCCGTCCGCTGAAGTGGGATCCGGAAAAGGAGACCTTCATCGACGACGCCCAGGCCAACGGCTCACTGGCCCGCGAGATGCGGAAACCGTGGAGTTATGACGCGATGTGAGTGACCGGCACGTCTTCGTAGGACGGCCTTCCTTGGCCGTCCTGACTCAGTAGACGGCCAAGGAAGGCCGTCCTACGAGGAAATCCCGAATTCAATATGAACATCCAACCGCTCGATCTCAGCCGTCTGAAAGTCTTGCCACTTGCCGAGCGGCATAGCCTCACGTCGGCCGACGACATTCTGGTCGACCCCGCTTCCATTCCCAAGCCACTTTCGGAAACGTTGCGATCGACGGTTCAGGAGTGTGCCCAGAAAATCCGCCACGCCAAGGAGTGCGGCGCGACCGTGATGCTCATCTACGGGGCGCATCTGTTGCGCAACGGGGCCGCCCGCATTCTAGAACAGATGATGTCCAACGGTTGGCTCACGCACGTCGCGACCAACGGCGCGGGGACCATCCACGACTGGGAATACGCTTGGTTCGGTGCTTCGACCGAGAGCGTCGAGATGAACGTCGCCTCCGGCACCTTCGGCACCTGGCACGAGACCGCGACCAACATTCACCTGGCGATGATGACCGGTGCCCTCGATGGACTCGGCTACGGCCGTTCGCTGGGTCGATTCATTTGCGAAGACGGTGCGACGCTGCCGACGGCGGAGGAATTGAGTCGAGCGATTTCGAACAATCCGGTTGATCCACTGACGGCGGCCCGGGCCGACTTGCTGCGGACGATGCGCGAACAAGCCTGGCCGGCGGGCCGGGTTCACGTCGATCATCGCTGGAAACATGCATCGATCCTGGCCCAAGCCCATCGGCATCAGGTGCCGGCCACCGTGCATCCGGGGATCGGCTACGACATCATCGCCAATCATCCGGTCTTCAACGGGGCCGCGATCGGGCGAGCGGCCGAGGCCGATTTCAAGCTCTTCGGCGGCTCTTTGGAAAATCTCGATCACGGCGTGGTCCTCTCGGTCGGCTCCGCGATCATGGGGCCGCAGGTCTTCGAGAAGAGTAACAGTTGCGTCAACAATCTGCGTCTTCAGAGCGGCCGTGAGGTGGTGAAGGATCATTCCATTTACGTCGTCGATCTCCAAGACGGCGGCGGCTGGGATTGGACGCAAGGCGAACCGCCGAAAACGAACCCGGCCTACTACCTCCGCTTTTGCAAAAGCTATTCGCGCATGGGCGGGCGGATGAAATATCTGCAATGCGACAACGCGGCGTTCATCCATCACCTAAGCCGCGAGTTGGACGCCAACGCATAAAAGGCAAGAAGCGAATTCACCACAGAGGGCACAGAGAAATCCAAGAAATCAAGTGAACGAATTGTCTCCGAGATCGCTACATCGCTACTCGATAAGTCGTAAGTTCTTGTCTTTGATTTCTCTGTGTCCTCTGTGCCTCTGTGGTGAATCTACTTGAGTTTTGTTCCATAATTTGTGCACGAAATATGAACGCCGAGCGTTTCCAAGAGATCACCAATCGCTTTCCGCAGCTTCGCATCGGCGTGGTCGGCGACTTTTGTCTCGACCGCTATTTCGAGATCGACCCGGCCAAGTCCGAGGTGTCGATCGAAACCGGACTGAAAGTTCACAATGTCGTTCGCGTCCGCAGCCAACCCGGTGCGGCCGGGACGATTTTGAACAACCTGGTGGCCCTGGGCATCGGCACCATCCACGTCGTCGGCTTTCGCGGCGACGACGGCGAAGGCTACGAACTCGAGCGAGCCCTGCGCTCGCAGCCCGGCGTGAATCTCGACTACTACCTCTGCACCCCGCAACGGCGGACGTTCGTCTACGGCAAACCGTTAGTGATGGAACCCGGCAAGCTGCCGCGCGAGTTGAATCGGCTCGACAGCAAGAATTGGACGCCGACACCGGACGAAGTGCAGGAACAGATTGTGCAAAACGTCCGCGAGGTGGCCAGGCGAACCGATGTGATGATTCTGATGGATCAGGTCGATCTGCCCGAGACGGGCGTGGTGACTCGGAGAGTGGCGAAGGCGGTGCACGAAGCCGCCCAGGTGCAAAAGAACCTCTGGGTGCTCGCCGATAGCCGGCGAGGCCCGCGCGATTTCCCCCCGCTCGGTTTCAAAATGAACGAGGCCGAGTTCAAGAAATTGACGGGCGCAACAGGTTTCGGCGACATCGAAGACCTCCGTCAACAAGCGGGCACTTTCGCCCAGAAAAACGGCCGGCCCGTGTTCGTGACTTTGGCGGATCGCGGCATCGTCGGCGCGCTGCCGACCGGCGAGTCAAAGCACGTGTCCGCCCATCCCGTTCGCGGCCCCATCGACATCGTCGGGGCCGGCGACGCAGTGACGGCCAACCTCTCGGCCGCGTGGGGGGCCGGCGCGAAATTGGAAGAGGCGATGACCCTGGCCATGTCGGCAGCTTCGATTGTGATCCACCAACTGGGGACGACGGGGACGGCGTCGGTGGTTGATCTTAGACTCGCAACATGCCCATGAATCGGTGTGTATGATTGCCAGGGCAACAAAATCAATGATGTGCGAAAATGAGCCACATCCGCTCGCGGCTACGGTTCCCAGCCGCAGTTGAAAAATCGAACAATCACTTTTTTGCCGACAATTCTCAAATAACTCTTGGAGGATTGCCGATATCAACCGAAGAACCGCTATAAACGTCAGATGGCCCAGGAGTCGACTGCCATGATGGACTGGAAAAACTGGTGGGCATTGGCCGCGATCTGCCTGATTGCGAGCATGAGTGCCGGTCAGGATTCACCACTCCCGATATCGCCTCAATCGGGGTCCGTTCGCTATCCCGATTTGAACGGATACATGATAGTCGACTCTGGCTCGCAGGCAGTCGGAAATACGATTCAAATTTCTGCCGGTGCGGATGCGATCTTTTTGGTTCCACGATTTGAAAGTAATCCCGCCTTTACGGCTTCGACGATTCGCGTTGGACCAGGCGGCTTCCAGACGACAACCCGACGCATCGAGGAGTTTAGTTACGATGCCGCGTTTACTCCCCGTCTTTGGGCCGGTGTCGAGTACGGCGGCATGGGGGTCCGTTTGAGTTGGCTTGGGTACGATCAAAGTGCCCAGCCGAAAAATGTCGTCAATGCCTCGCCGACTCTCGGTTCGCCGGTGGCAGCTTCACTCGTCACGGGGTCGTCACCACTGCTTGCCATCGCTACACAAACCGGCCTCCCGGGCGTGAATTCCATCCGCCCACAGGGGTCCCCACTGCCGCCGGATCGATTGAGTTTTACCAGTTCCTTGGAATTGAGCATCTGGGATCTGGACGCCACGTTCTCCGATTTGCAGTTAGGGCTCTGGTCGTTCACCGCATACGGTGGGTTGCGTTACGTTTACGTGCAGCAGACATATAACGCATTCTCGGCAGGCTTGCCGCCGCAACAACTTTTGTCGTCGCAGACGTTCAATGGCTATGGTCCGTCGCTTGGTGTTAGTGCGCGGCGTCCCTTCAGTGGAACAGGACTTTCGGCTTATGGATCTCTGCGCTTCGCCTTCCTGTTTGGATCGGATGAACATGTCTCGCAAGGTCAGACACTGGGTCTGGTTCCGCCCTTCAATTTGTCGTCCAACGATGACTCATCTTCTCGTATTCGGTACGCCCCCTGGGTCGATGTCGAGATGGGCTTGGAATGGGCGAAGCAGATTGGGTCCACCATCATCTCCACCCATGCCGGAGTGTTCTCTTCGATGTTTCCGCTCGGCAGCGGCAGTAATGGAAATGGCAATATCGGATTGTTGGGTCTGAGCCTCGGAGGCGGTATTCGTTATTAAGGGGCAGAAGAGATCGACCTGGAGAATGAAAAGCTTGCAGTGGCTAGGACTTCTCAGAGCCAGCGCGACCTTGTTGAACGTCATGACTTGCGTTGAAATGGGGTAACGCTGGCTCTACAGGCGAACTGCCGCGAAGGTCGTTCTCGCCGGGGATTATTTTGTCTGAAAATAAATGTGGAACAGTGCGATTACCCTTTTCAGCCAGTAAAGATCTTTGCCTAGTTCCTCCATCTTTTCACGACCGCTTCCCCGCGACGGAAAAATCGGCTCCACGCTTATAGATTGTCAAGTAAGGTCCCGGAACGGTCGATCAAGAACGTTGGACGATCCGGAGTTGAGCGGAACGGGCCGGTCGGTGACCGGACCACCGGCCGCCAAGGTCATGTCGAGAAAGGAGGCTCATCGTGCGGAAGTGCTTGCCGATCCTCCTCCTTTCGATGCTCATCATGGGTTTGACCGCGTCGCCGGGTGCCTCGCAGTTTGGCGGTACCGAGGAACGCGTTCGCCATACCAATCTTCGTAAATTCTTTATCCCCTTCACTGCCGACCCGAAACGGCCGATCAGCGAGCTTCGTCTGTTCGTCCAGCGTAATGGCGGCGAGTGGGAATATCTAACGACCGCGCAGCCGACCCAGAAGGGTTTCAACTTCTTCACCAACCAGGACGGCAGCTACGGCATGACCGTGCAGACGGTCTATCAGGATGGCAGCACCGAGCCGACCCGCGATCAATTGAAGGCCGAACTCAAAGTCGTCATCGACACCATTCCGCCGAAGATCACGCTACGGCCGTTCTCCACGGCCGACGGCTCCGCTGGCGTCGAGTGGGAAGCGACTGACGAGTATGTCGATCCGTCTAGTATTAAGCTCGAATATCGCTGGCCGGGCATGGTTGATTGGGCCCCGATCGACAAGGGCGTGCAGTTCCGCTCGAAAGATCAGCGCACCTGGGTGCTGAAACCCGATCAACGAATCGAAATCCGCGTGAAGGCCTCCGATTTCGCCAAGAACGAAACCACGTCGCTCGGCGTGACGACATCCTCGACGATTGGCGACAATCGCCAGTTTGGCAACGTCACGAACGGCGGAAACAACACCAATACGGGCGGTACCGACACGACCAACCCGAATCGGATTTCGGGCACGCAGCACTACGTCAACAGCACGACCGTGAAGCTCAATTACAACGTGACGGTCGGCCCGTCGGGCGTCCGCAAGGTCACGCTCTGGCGGCTTGACGACAAGCAAGTCTGGTCCAAGGTGCTCGAAAAAGAAGCCAACGAACTGAAACCGGACAAGGAGATCCCAGCCTTCGTACCGGGCGACAAGCCGCGAAGCGAACCGTTGACGCTCACGCACGATGTGGTGAAGGACGGAACTTACGGTTTCATCATCATCGTCGAGAGTCGGGCTGGGGCCAGCGGCAAGGAGCCTAAACTGGGCGACGCCCCGCACACCACGGTCGTCGTCGATACCACACCGCCCGTCGTGAAACTGGGCGATCCGAAAGTTCGCCCGAATGGCACCGCCGCCCAAGGAGCCCTGGTCGATATCGTCTGGCAGGCGACCGACAAGAATCTCGCCCCCGCTCCGATCACGCTCGAGTATGCCGAAAAGCTCACCGGGCCCTGGCGAATCATTGCCGACAAGATCGACAACACGGGCAAGTACACCTGGGCCGTGCCGCCGACCGAACCGTATAGCTTCTTTGTTCGGATCAAGACGATCGACCGAGCCGGCAACGTGACCACCGACGAATGCAAGCAGAACGTCATCGTCGACCTGACGGTGCCGCAAGTCGAAATCCGGGATGTTGCTCCGGGTAAATAGAGTACTCCTCAACTTCGCGATCTTCGTAGGACGGCCTTCCTTGGCCGTCCTTTTTTCTAAGACGGCCAAGGAAGGCCGTCCTACGAAGAAACACACCTCCCCAAAAACTTTCTCGAATCGTGTAATACAGTTTGCGAGAATGGGTTGGACTAGAAGACACGATCACCACCGCTAGGCAATGTGGGCGAGGTGGTTCTTGGGTACGAAGGCCAAGTCCGAAGCTGACGCGGTGGATGCCTGGGTGCGCGAGACGCTCCCGCGGGCCGTCGCCTACGCCCGATCGTTGCTACGGCACCATGCCGCCGCCGAGGATGTGGTTCACGATTGTTATTGCCGATTACTGAGGCGGGCGGACATTTACGATCTCCCCCGCGACGGCACGAAACTACTCTACCGGGCCATCACCAACGCCTGCATCAATCGCTTTCAGCGCGATCGCGTGTTTCTGAGCCTGGATGCTCCCCGTCCGGATGGCAAGGCGGTAGGCGGCGCGACGATCCCCTCGCGGGAAAGTGAACCTGACGAACGGCTTCGCTTGAGCGAACTGGAGCGAGCGATTGAAAAGGGGATGGAACTCTTGAGCGTCACCCAGCGAGCGGCCTTGCAATTGAAGATGCTCGATCACTCAATTCAGGACATCGCCGACACGCTCGGCCTGACGACCACGAACACCGGGGTTTTGATTCACCGGGCGCGACAAACGATGGCAGGCGAACTTGCCTCTTACCTGGGAGAAAAAGCCGGATGAACGAGACCGGATCCTACTTCCCGGACGATCTCGAGCGCGATCTTGACCGAATGCTCGGCGATCATCTCGACCGGCAAGCACGGGGTATCGATCCCGCGCCGCTGATGGATCGCATCCAGAAGACGATGGCCGCCGAAGATCCGCCCGTCCCTGTCGTTGCACCGAAGCGTTCCTACCGCTGGCTGCGATGGTCGGCCGGCCTGGCGACGGCTGCGTGTCTGGTGGTCGCGGTTCTCGTTTTCCAAAAATCGGACCAGCCGCTCCGGGCTAGCCCACAGGCGTTGCTTCAGGAAACGCAAAAGACGTTTCATCAACCCGTCTATCGGTGCTACCTCGTCGAAGTGCAACGCGAAACCAATCTGACCGATGAGAGCAACCCCTTCGTCGCCCCGCAACGGCGGACGGTCCTCTGGACCCGCGGCGATCGCTTCTGGATGGAGACGACGTTCCCCGGCATGCCCGGCATGCCGCCGCGCCGTAATTTCTGGGGCCGCGATGAGCAGGGGACAATCTGGATGACGACCTTCGCGTCTCGCGAAGGTGCGCTCATTACCCCGGCCGAGACGCCACGCTGGCTTTCCGTATACAGCGACCTCTGCTCGATGCAGCCTGATCGTCTGATCGCCGAGGTGCTTCGCGACTTCGACCTCCGCCGCGAGGAGGCCACCGAAGGCTCGCCGATCCATATCATCACGGCCGATCTGAAACCCGGCCGCTGGCATCCAGCCCTGAAGGGAGCCGTGCTGGAACTCGATTCGGAGACCAAAGTGCTCCGCCGCGTCGTGCTTCAAAGAGCTTCCGGCCCCCGATGGGGCGGCGGAATGTAGCCTCGGTCGAAGCTTTGCGAGGCCGGGGTTCTGAATCAGAACTCGAGTCCCAAACCCAGGTTTCGCAAAGCCTCACCCTGGGCTACATTCCGCCGCCCCATTCGGGGCTCAACTGAGGGATGACTCATGTTGATTAAGCTCCGTCTCGTTGTTCTCGGACTCGGCTGCTGGCTGGCCTGGAGCATCGCCGGCACGCCAGATCTGGAGGCTCAGCCCAAATTCGATCGCGATGCCGCGTTCAAGCGGGCCGACGCAGATGGTGACGGCAAGATCAGCAAGGAAGAATGGCGGAAGTTTCAAGACAACGCTCCGAAGTTCAAGGGCAAGTCGGCGGATGGCATCTTCAATTTCCTCGATTCGAATAAGGACGGCTCCATCACGCTCGAGGAATTCAAGCGGCCCGCTCCCTTCGGCCCCAAAAAGGACTCGGAACCGAAAGTCGAGAAGCCGATCGAGAAACCCGCGACGGCCGAGCAGATCGCGTTTTTTGAGAAGAGCATCCGCCCGGTTCTCTTGAAAGAATGTTATTCCTGTCACTCAGCCAACGCGGAGAAGCTCAAGGGCGGCCTGAGAGTCGATACGAGTGCGGGACTTCGTCAAGGCGGCGACACCGGTCCGGCCCTGGTTCCGGGCAACGCTTCCCGAAGCCTGATCATGAAGGCCCTCAAGCATCATGACGAAAACCTGAAGATGCCGCCCAAGATGAAGCTCGCCGACGACGTGGTCGCCGACTTCGAAAAATGGATCGCCATGGGTGCCGCCGATCCTCGCGAAGGATCGGCCAAGGTCGCCAAGAACGAGATCGACATCGAGAAAGGTCGGCAATTCTGGGCGTTTCAACCGGTAAAGAAACCGGCTGCGCCTACGGTCAAGAATGCAACATGGGCGAAGACCGATATCGATCGCCATCTCCTTGCGGGGCTGGAAGCGAAGAATCTCAAACCGGTCGCGGATGCCGATCCATACACGCTCATTCGCCGGCTCTACATCGACCTGATCGGCTTGCCGCCGACACCCGAGGATGTGCTCAACTTCGTCTCCGCCTACCAAGGCGAACCGGCCCAGAAGCAAGCGGCCCTCGAAAAGGTGGTCGATCAACTCCTGGCCTCGCCGCGTTTCGGCGAACGATGGGGGCGGCATTGGCTGGACGTCGCCCGCTACGCGGAGTCGAGCGGCAAGCAATCGAACATCGCGTACCCGCACGCCTGGCGGTATCGCGATTACGTGATCGCCGCCTTCAATGCCGACAAGCCGTTCGATCAATTCGTCCGCGAGCAAATTGCCGGCGATCTGCTCTCCGCCAAGGACGACAAGCAGAAGGCCGACTTCGTGACCGCCACCGGCTTCCTGGCGATCGGTGCCAAGGCGCACAACGAACGCAATCCTCGGCAATTTCAACTCGATCTCGCTGACGAGCAGATCGATGTGACTTTCACGGCCTTCCAGGGATTGACCGTCGCTTGTGCCCGTTGCCACGACCACAAGTTCGACCCGATTCCCACTAAGGATTATTACTCGCTGGTGGGTATCTTCCAAAGCACGGAAACGTGTTACGGCACGGTCCGCGTCATCCAGAGCAATCACCCGAGCCCGCTAATCACATTGCCGAAGGGGGCCGAGGCACCGACGGGCCTGGAGCCGCTTTCGGCCACCCGACGCGAATCGCTTGAGAAGCAAGTGAAGGATCTGAAAGAGCAGATGGCCAAGCTCTCGATGGCAGACCAGTTCGGCTCGTTCAACGGCATCCGCCTGCGGATCCAGATCACGAATACCGAAAGCCAACTCGCCCTCTACGAAGCCGACGGCACGCCGCGCACGCTGGCGATGGGAGTTCGCGAAAAGTCGTTTCCTACCGACAGTCGTGTTTACGTCCGAGGCGAACTCGATCAACCCGGCGAGACCGTCAAGCGCGGCCTGCCGCAGGTGCTGGTCGCCAAGCAGCCGGCCATCGGCCGAACCAGTGGAAGGCTCGATCTCGCCAAGTGGATCGCGTCCGCCGAGAATCCGCTAACCGCCCGCGTCATGGCCAATCGCGTCTGGCTGCACCTGTTCGGCCGCGGACTAGTGGCCACGCCCGACAATTTCGGTGCGTCGGGGCAAACGCCGAGCAGCCCCGCTCTGCTCGATCACCTGGCGACGACCTTCGTTGCCGAAGGTTGGTCGGTCAAGAAGTTGATCCGCTCGATCGTCCTGAGCCGGGTTTATCAGCTTTCCTCGAACTTCGACGAGAGGAACTATGAAGTCGATCCGGACAACGTCCTCGCCTGGCGGATGAGCAAACGCCGGCTGGAGGCCGAGTCGATGCGCGACGCGATGCTCTCCGTTAGCGGTCTGCTCGATGTCAATCCTCGCAAAGGTTCGCCGATCACCAGGAACGGCGAGGGGAGCGTCAACATGAGCTTCCGCTTCCGGCCGATCGATACGTACACGAGCGATCCGCACCGCAGTGTCTATATCCCGATCATCCGCGATCTGCTTCCCGAGGTGCTGACGCTGTTCGACTTCCCCGACCCGAGCATGATCGCCGGCGAGCGGTCCGTGACGACGATCCCCGCTCAGTCGCTGTACCTGATGAATAACGCGTTTGTCATCAAGCAGGCGGAGACGGTCGCGGATAAGTTGCTCGCGTCCACCGATAGCGACGAGGAGATGCTGAAGCGCGCCTACGTGGCGTTCTTCTCACGGCCGCCGTCGGCCAAGGAAATCGCCTCCGCCCAGCAGTTCCTTAAGAGTTACGCGGAGAACAAAACGCGACGGGCTAGTTGGTCGGCACTTTGCCAGGCCTTGTTCGCGAGTGCGGAATTTTCACAAAGATGATTAGGCGAGCCGGCTCGCGTAAGCGGCCGGAGGAGTTAGTGAATTTTTCAAAAAGAACTCCGGGCGCTTACGCGACCCGGCTCGCCAAAACGCGGAGATTTATCAATGCACCCATTCCCATTCACCCGCCGTCACGCTCTGCAATCCGCCGCGGCGGGTTTTGGCTACCTCGCCTTCGCGGGCACGGCCGCACGGGCCGCGGAGAAGAGCAATCCGCTCGCGCCGCGGACGACGCACTTCCCGGCCAAAGCGAAGCACGTCATCTTCCTCTGCATGGAAGGGGCACCGTCGCACGTCGATACCTTCGACTACAAGCCGAAGCTGGCAAGCCTCGATGGGCAATCAATGCCCAAGGCCCGCACGTTTGCCAAGCTGATGGCGTCGCCCTTCAAGTTCAACCAGCACGGCAAGAACGGCCTGTGGATCTCGGAACTCTTCCCGCAACTCGCCAAGCAGGCCGACGAACTCTGCCTGCTCCGCGGCATGCACACCGATGTCCCCGCCCACCCGCAGGCGTTCACGCAACTGCACACGGGCATCTTCCAGGCCCGCCGGCCGTCGCTTGGTGCCTGGGCCCTCTACGGCCTCGGGACCGAGAACGAAAATCTGCCCGGTTTCGTCTCGATCAGCCCGCCGTTGCAGAACGGCGGACCGGCCAACTACGGCAGTGCTTTCCTACCCGCCATGTATCAGGGTACGCCCGTTGGCACATCATTCCGGCCGATCTCGGGCGCGAGTGTCAGCAACATCAAGAACCCGAAGCAAACGACCGACGCCCAGCGAATGCAGATTGATTTCATCCAGTCTCTCAACCGCGAGGCCCTTGAGCGCGACCCGAACAATGCCGCCATCGAAGGAGCGATCGAGTCGTACGAACTCGCGTTCCGGATGCAAAGGGACCTGCCGAAACTGATGGACACCGCGAATGAACCGAAAGAGATTCGCTCGCTCTACGGTGTCGGCGAAACCGGGACCGACAACTTCGGCCGGCAGTGCTTGCTCGCTCGCCGATTCGTCGAGGCCGGCGTCCGTTTCGTCGAAGTCTGTTCGAACGGCTGGGACCATCATCGCAACTTGAAGACCGACCTGGCGACGAAATGCACGAGCATCGATAAACCGATCGCCGGCTTGCTTCAGGACCTCAAAGTTCGCGGTCTGCTCAAGGACACGCTGATCCTCTGGGGCGGCGAGTTCGGCCGAACTCCCTACGGCCAGGGCGGCGATGGCCGCGACCATAACCATAAAGGCTTCACCATGTGGATGGCCGGCGGCGGCGTCAAAGGCGGCTACTCGCACGGCCAAACCGACGACTTCGGCTACGAAGCGGTCGAGAACAAGGTCCACATCCACGACGGGCACGCGACGATTCTGCACCTGCTCGGCATGGATCACGAGAAGCTGACGTTCCGATATGCGGGTCGCGAAATGCGTTTGACCGATGTGAAGGGGAATGTGGTGAAGGAGATTGTGGCGTAGAACCGATCATGCTCAATAAGCGAATTTTGGCTCGCCCACATCCACGCTCATGGCTTGCTTGAGGGTCACTCTTTCGCGGAGCGATCCTCGATGCAGAGCAGCCGCGGGACCGTGGAACCGGTGCGGCCCTGGCCGAAACCGAAGTAAAAGTGCCGGCGGATTTCCTTGTCGTTATCCGCCACGCGGAGGAATGTCGGCGTGGCCGAGAGCTCATCGACGGCTTCTTGAGTCCAATAACTCAGCGAATTCGACCAGAACAGATTTCCCGTGTACGGGTGGACGGCCACGATCAAACCATGCTTGCCGACCACGTAAAGCGAACTGGCAATTCCTGTTTGAGGATCCACTTCAATTATCGGGCTAGCCAAGACCGGACCGCCGGCTTCGATGCTGCGGACGATCTTGCCCGTCTTCAAATCGAGCGTGTACGCCTTGCCGTCGAGACAGCCGACGTAAAGCTGATAGCGATCAGCCGCGGGTCGCGCCATGACGTTTTCGGGAAGTACGCGATCCCAGATGACCTTGCCGGTCGCCGCATCGCGGCAAAGAATGCCGGGGCGCTTCGATGGAATCGTCTCGTTGTACGTGGAGTTCCCCGTGCCGTAGAAGACCATGCCATCGTGAACGAGCGGCGAACAGTAGGCGGCATCGTCAACCCGTTCCGGCGGCCAGACTTCCTTTCCCGTATTTAGATCCAGGCAGAAGATCGTGTTGATCTTGCCATCGTTGCTCACGTAATCGGGCTTGTAACCGCTGCCGCCGTAGACTTTGCCGTTGGCAATCATCGGATTACTATCGACGTGCATGGACTTGTCGGCCGCCTTGGCATTCGGCGGATAGCGCCAGAGCGGAGTGTTATCCGGTCCCGGTCCTTTCACGGCATCAAGACAATGCAGGCCGTGGTACCCAGCGCCGATGACGACTTTCCCTTCGGCCACGAACGGCGTCGATTCCGTGTGGCTTTCCGTCTTGTATTCCCAGAGTTTGTTACCGGTGGCGGCATCGAGGCAAAAGAGGCGAGAATCGTTGTCGGTATGCAGTCCCTCGCCGAAATAGAGTCGGCCATCCGCGAAGACGGGAGCGCTGAAGGCAGGTTTCATCCCGTTTTTCGAATCGTTCTCGTAGTTGTTGTCAAATTTCCAAAGTTCCTTGCCAGTCGCGGGATCGAGGGCATAGACACGGCCAAATCGTCCCGAAAGGCCCTCGACCACCATGACGGCGGCGTACAAGCGTTCGGGGGTCGCACAGGTGTTCACAACAACCCCGCCGATATCGGGGGCGAAGGTCCAGACAGGCTCGATGTTCAGAGTGGGCTGACCAATGCCGCCGCCCCCTTTGACGAAGTCCCGTTTCGCGAACTTGCCGGCTTCCCAGGAACCATAAGCGGTGCAAAGCCCCACCAGGACCCAGAGCATCACCGTCTCCGCGGATACCCGCAGCGGGTGGGCGGGCGAAGGTACTTTTGATCGCAGATAAACGCTGACGATATACCAGGCCGCGACTCCACAGGCGGCCGTGCCGGCCAGCACCCAGCGCCAGATTTCGTTCGACCAGATCGGCAATTCACTCTTCAAACCGATCAGAAGCGAGATGAAACCGGCCGCGAAAAAGATGGTCAGAAACACGCGATCGAATTTGCGAGGCTGCATCGCTTCCGACGTTCCCAGTTCGAAAGAACGGCGATAGCGGCGCAGCGACCACAGGCCCCCTAGCGTGAAGAGAATGGCGCAACTGAAACAAGGCTGCCAGCGCCGCGATCAGGCCGAGGAACGGAAGTTGGATGACGGCGAAGGGAAAGCCGCCGACGCCCGAGCTTTTCTTGATCGGCGGGCCGAAGCCGGGCTTTTCCTTTTCGTTCGGCGGCGGCGGGGCTTTCTTTTTCGCCACGGCATCGACGACGATTTGCTTGAGTTCCTCGGTCGTTCCCTTGAAGGTTCGCACTAGATACGGTTCGCAGTGCAGGAAGCTCCAGCGGACGACTTCCTTGTCGTCTTGCTTCTCGATGCGGCCTTCCATCTGAAACCAGGTGCCGTTCGTGAAGCCGAAGGCAATGTATCGGCCGCCCCGCTTGGTCGTGATGATGACGATCGGCGTATCCTTGTCGATGCGATCGAGCAGCACCTCCGTGTGTTTGTCCTTCTTCGCTTCGGCATCGCCGGTTAAGTTGACGGGCATTCGTTCGAAAGGGGCTTTCCCCTTGAGGTTCTCGTCGAACGCCAGGACCATCGCCGGCTTGTCGGGCAGGATTTCTTTGACACGGGCGATGAAGATGAACTCTTCCTTATCCACCACGGAGTTCAAAGGGATCAACACCATGATCACCGCTCGTGCCGAGGCCGCGGACAGCAGGCCCGAAACGCAGACGAGGCACATGGTCATCAGGAAGCGATTTCGCATGGAGGGAAGCTCCTCTTCGGTGGGTCATCGGCAAGGGCATGATAAGCGGAGCGGGTGGGGTTGCACAGGGCCAAGATGGGCCATCGGGCAAGGCGTGATGATCAAACGGACGGCTAAGCGAGTCGGAAATATTTTTTGTTTAGTGACAATCTAGGACAGATTGGGACTTCACATCGATCGAAGACGAACCGATTTTTTTTATTCGTACACAAAGCGCTACATTTTGTGACATTTC